>MGML01000169.1 GCA_001796415.1 Chloroflexi bacterium RBG_13_46_14 | reverse complement strand
CAGGCGATGTCGATATCTTCTTCCGCAACATCGTGTCGCTTCAACGCATCCTGCGCCCCGGAAAGCAATTTGTTTGTAATAAATTCGTTGAAACGGGAAACAACAATCCCGAATTTCAATCCTTTACCTATCAGAGAGCCTTCGTATAGTTTTCCCATTTGTTCCTCCTTGCTATGAGGTTTATTATATACTAGCCGTCAAGTCGCGGTATCTCCAGGAGATGACCCATTTTATTCTTCTTTGTTTCGAGGTAGCCGATATTATGAGGATTGGGAGAGACGACTACCGGCACCTGTTCGACAACCTTCAGTCCGTAACCTTCGAAACCGATAATTTTCTTAGGATTATTGGTCAAAAATCTGATCTCATGCAGCCCGAGGTCCACCAGGATCTGGGCGCCGATACCATATTCGCGCAAATCGGGAGCAAAACCAAGAGCAATGTTTGCTTCCACCGTATCCAGCCCGTTATCCTGCAGCTCATAAGCCCGTAACTTGTTGTGGAAACCTATACCTCTTCCTTCCTGCCTCATATAAAGAATGACACCGCGTCCTTCCCCGCCGATTCTCCGCATGGCAATCTGCAGTTGCTCACCGCAGTCGCAACGCAAACTGCCCAGCACATCGCCGGTAAGACATTCACTGTGGACACGCACCAGCACGGGTTCCGGCGAAGTGATATCACCTATCACCAGGGCAACATGCTCATTCGGATCGATATCACTTTTATAGGCAATAGCGGTAAAGTTCCCGAACTTCGTCGGCAGTTTGGCTTCCGCCACTCTGTGTACCAGTTTCTCGTGACGCCGGCGATATGCGATCAGATCAGCGACGCTGACTATCTTGACGCCGAGTTTTTCAGATATAACCTCAAGCTCTGGCAATCGCGCCATCGTGCCATCGTCGTTCATTATTTCGCAGCATACTCCCGCCGGATACAGTCCGACCAGCCTTGCCAGGTCAACCGTGGCTTCTGTCTGTCCGGCACGCGCCAGTACACCTCCTTCTTTTGCCCTCAGCGGGAACATGTGCCCCGGCATCAGTAGATCCTCCGGTTTCGTTGCGGGATCGACCAGGACCTGTACGGTTCTCGCCCTGTCTGCCGCCGATATACCGGTAGTAGTACCGTCACGGGCTTCTACTGACACCGTAAACGCCGTTCCCAGTACGGCGGTATTTCGTTCCACCATCATCGGTATTTTCAGTTCATCCAGCCGTTCGCCGGTCATCGGCATACATATCAGTCCTCTGCCGTGAACAGCCATGAAGTTAATAGACTCGGCGGTCACTTTTTCGGCTGCCATGATAAAATCGCCCTCGTTTTCCCTGTCTTCGTCGTCCACGACTATAACGAACTTGCCGTTTTTGATGTCTTCAATTGCCTCTTCAATTGTTGCCAGTGCCATATAACCCTCTTAATTAAGATCAGCCTACCAGGAAACCGTGTTCAGCCAGGAAATCGGGTGTAATGCCTCTATCCTGTGGTTTTGTAAACTGCTCGACGTATTTCGCTATTATATCTGCTTCAAGATTGACTATATCTCCAACCTTGCGATCACCGAGTGTTGTATTTTGCCGGGTAAAATCAACCACGGAGACTCTGAAAGATGTATTATCTCTCTCCACTACGGTAAGGCTGATACCGTCGACACTGATAAAACCTTTCTCAACGATATATCGCATTACCGAAGGAGGGGCTTCAATACCGACGATCATCGCCTTCCCCTGCCACTTCATCGATGCGATCTTACCGGTTGTATCGATATGTCCCTGGACAAGGTGTCCGCCCATCGGGCCGCCCAGCGCGAGAGCCGGTTCTACATTGACCCTGTCGCCTACCCTCAGTAGTTCGATATTGGACCTCTCCGATGTTTCCGGCATTACATCGACAGAAAAAGATTCGGCTGTGAGCGCTGTTACCGTCAGGCAGACGCCGTTGACGGCTACACTGTCACCAGGTTTCAGGCCAGGAACGACCTTACCGGCGGAAATTATCAGCTTGGCGTTTCCGGTGGATACAACTTTTCCGACTTCTTCGACTATTCCGGTAAACATACCATTCCTTGTTCAAGAGATGCTGTCAGGGGATACTCTCATTATACTTCAAAACGGAATTTAACTCATCTTCGGACGTGTTCGGTTATCCCTTACGTTTCTCGACATACCCGCTTATCATGATATCGTCGCCAAATCGTTCAGTGGTGACACGCTCAAGCCTGAGAGCGTCCGCCATCGTTTCGACACCTTTACCCACAATCGATGTAACGGCGTCCTTCCCGCCGATAATTACCGGCGATATGAAAGCAATAACCTTGTCCACCAGTCCCTGGTCGAAAAGCGAACCTTGAAGAATACCTCCTCCTTCGACCAGGATGCTGGTTATCTCGCGTTCTCCCAGATTTTTCAGTAGCTTCCTGAGATCGATAACTCCATCCTTCGACGGTAATTCCATCAATTCAACGTTAACACCGGAGAAGGCAGCCTTCTTCTCTTTATCAATCTTTTTATCTACCACCAGGAGAGCTTTTACCGATTCATTGAACACCCTTGCTGATGCTGATGTTCGCCCTTTACCATCCACAATTACGCGAAGGGGCTGTCGTTTCACTTCTCCGCCCTTGCCTGCGTACCGGCAGGTAAGACGAGGGTCATCTTCAATCACAGTATTGGCGCCTACCATTATGGCGTCGTGGATATAACGTAAATAATGAACGTATTTCCTGGACTCTTCTCCGCTTATCCATTGGGAATCACCACTCCTCGTGGCGATCTTACCGTCCAGACTCTCGGCAAATTTAACTGTAACAAAAGGTGTTCCGGTGGTAATATACTTTACATGTGCTTCTATTATCTTACGGGCTTCTTCCTCCATCTCACCTATATATGTCTTGATACCCTCTCTCACCAGCTGTTCTTCACCCCGGCCTGACACTTTCGGATTAGGGTCTATCATAGCCATGTGTACTTCAGATATACCATTTTCGATAATTGCCTTTGTACAGGGGGGAGTCCTTCCCTGGTGACTGCAGGGTTCAAGGGTAACATACATCACACCGCCCCGGGCTTTTTTCCCCGCTTGATTCAAAGCCATCACTTCAGCATGAGAGGAACCAGCCGGCTGTGTATACCCCTGTCCGATAACTTCTCCATCCCTGACAATGATAGCTCCCACCGCTGGATTGGGACTTGCCTGCCCTAATGCCAGTTTTGCCAGCGATATAGCTTGCTGCATATATTCCATCTTAAGGTCATTCTAGCACTAGGTGAAAAATATGTGCAACAAAGGTCGGACATTAGTGAACTGGTAGTCTCATCTTTATATACCGATAATACGGATAAATTATCCTTCAAGTGGTTATGGTTGCGAGTTTCAACCTGCTTTATTAGTCACCAGTGAAAGTTCGAAATCGTTTTCCAGAAAATTAAAGTAACAAAATACCTATTGAACCGTTATATATAGTTGGTAAGTGAGTGAGGGATAAAGTATAATAAATGCCAGCGTAATTATGGAAGAAGAACAAGATAAATCCTCCCAGATTAGGACTTTTATTCGTGACACGATCACAGTCCTTGTAGTCGCAGCCGTTATAATACTGGTATTGCAATTTGTCATCCAGAAATTCGTTGTAGAAGGATCAAGTATGAATTTCACTCTTCACGACGGGCAGCAGCTTCTGGTGAACAAGATTGGGTATAAATTCCACGAACCCGAACGAGGTGACATCATTGTCTTCCATCCACCATCGGAAATCGATGAAGACGATTTCATCAAACGGATTATCGGCCTGCCTGGTGAAAAGGTTGTGATAGCAAATGGTAAAGTCATTATTCATAAAGCCGATGGTTCGCTGATGGAACTTGACGAACCGTACATCACCAGACCGGCCAACAGAGATTACGAAGGAGAAATCATCCCGGAAGGCGAATACTTCGTCATGGGTGACAATCGGGTAAACAGCAGCGACTCACGTACCGGCTGGACCCTCAAGGAAGAAGATATCATCGGAAAAGCATGGATTTCAGTCTGGCCGATTGGAGACTGGGGACTCATTGCCAACCACGATTACGAGCAGGAAAATGGGTAACACAGGTGTGTTACCCATTCTAATTTCAATATAAATATTCTGCGATCGGTCCGCTATCTATTTTTCCTTCTTTAAAGGTTTCTTGGGAGTCACATCACGGTTGATGACATTCCTCGGCCAGTACCCTTTCAATACCCTTGCGACTTCCCGCGCTGGGTTGAGCGGCTGGGTATCAAGGGCAGCATTAGAGTACGATGCCGAATGAGGAATAGCAATCACATTATCCAGTTTAAGCAGAGGATTATCCGGAGGTGTAGGTTCCTGCTCGAACACATCCAGACCAGCCCCGGCAATTTTCTTCTCCTGGAGTGCTTTTATCAGCGCTTTTTCGTCAGTTACCGGACCTCGGGCAGTGCTGATATAATAGGCAGTCGGCTTCATAAGGTTAAATTCCTTCTCACTCACCAGGTGATAGGTATCATCGGTCAGAGGAGTGTGAACCGAGATATAGTCGGAGTTTTTCATCACATCCGGCAGATCGACAAGCTCGATATCATATTCATCGGCAACCGATTTATCGAGGTATGGATCGTAGCCGATGCACTTCAATCCGAACACCTGGGCTTTTCTGGTCACCATACGGGCGATCGCACCGCAGCCTACCAGCCCCAGTACTTCGTCGTGTATGCCGCCCATCGGGGGCAGTGCCTGCTTGGCTTCCCCCCACTTACCCTGCTTGACCAGCGTGTCCTGTATCACCAGTTTCTTGGCGCAGGCCAGAAGTAAAGCGATAGCCTGATTGGAAACCTCTTCGACACACCATTCTGAGGCAGGGTTATTACAGATTATCAAACCGTTATCGGTAGCAGCTTCGACATCGATTCCATCGTACCCTACCGAATACGTAATAACCATCTGGCACTTCGGAAGCGATTCGATAACCCGACGGTTGAACATGTGGCCACCCATGATAGCATCAGCGTCTTTCACCTTCTCTATGAAGTCATCTTCACTCGAAAATTTTAGTTCGGTTACTTCTACATCGACACCCGCCTTCTTAAATTCACCGATCTCAGGCTCCACTGAGCCGGGTTTCAGTTTAGCAAATCCATACACCTTGTACTCTGCCATCGAAATACCTCCTTAAAAACTTTCTTTATTCGCTACAGATTATATTCCACGCCTAACTCGCCGGCTATGTCCTCAAGTGACTTGACTATAGCCGGATGCAACGGAATACCTTCCGCTCTTCGCTTCGTTTCAATTTCCTGTTCAATCTCACCGGAAACGTATATCCTCTCGACGCCCGGGGCTTTTGGTAACGCCCGGTATTGCTGTATCATTCCATCCATTGCCTTCTTGAACTGATCCACGGGCATAAATCCGTCGATTTTCAACGCACCGAAGAAATGGCTGCCGCCATACTGCTGGTCCGGTAGCGCCCCGGAAAGTATCCGGCACAGGATATCCACAGCCACAGCCAGGCCGAATCCCTTATAACCGCCTGTCTGTGGTGTTCCCCCCATAGGCAGCAAAGCCCCTCCCTGGTAGAATTTACGAGGATCCGTAATCGGTTTGCCTTCCTTGTCCACTGCCCAGCCTTCTGGAAGCGACTTTCCTTCACGAGCCGCGATCTCTATCTTTCCGGCGGCTACAACAGTAGTGGCCATATCCAGCACGAATGGAGCTTCCTGATTTGATGGAGCAGCGACGCTTAACACGTTTATGGTAACCCCCTGTCCGACACTTCCCGGTGCGACCATTCCCATTCCGCCGACTGTCATAGATACCCCTATCATATCTCTGGGTAGGGCCATCATCGCGTAGTTGCCGCCTGCACCAAAGTGCGATGAATTACGCACGGTGACAAATCCGGCGCCGTTTTCTTCAGCCCGGCGCATCGCTTCTGTCATCGCCCTGTGTCCTACCACCAGGCCGAAACCGCGATCTCCATCCATTACAGCCGTAGACGCGGCATTGCTGGTGATCTCAGTCTTCGGATCAGGATTGGTGCGCCCCGCAAGGATGTTCCTGGCGTACATTGCCAGGTGACCCACGCCATGCGAATCGATACCGCGCAGATCCGTAGCCACCAGGATTTCGGCGGCAATCTTCGCATCAT
>MGML01000168.1:5765-7907 GCA_001796415.1 Chloroflexi bacterium RBG_13_46_14 | reverse complement strand
TGACACAATATCCTTGCATAATTATCCTCCTTTTACCGTATTTCGTACTGATATTATTATAATCACCTCTCTGGTCAATATCCCATGGAATCCTTCACTTGCTCGTCGATCCATACATACGGTACGTAGTTGGGTCCATTATAATAGCCCACACTTACTTCACCGGTATAGTTCTTTAACCAGGGCCACCAAAAGCTGTACTTGTATGTATAAGGTACCGGGATAGCATATGCCTGACTGACTGCATACTTCACCATTTCCCTGGCTTCACGCAGGCCTGCCTTCGTGCCCTGTGCAAGGATAGTCGTTCGTATATCTTCCAGCCATTTATCCAGCTTGGGATCGAAAATACGACAAGTGTTGGCTGCAGCAGAAGGTGATCCAGTCAGGGTTGGCGAGGTATGGAACGCGCTATCGGATGCACAACCGCCGTCTGTTATCCCCTGATACCAGTTTTCCCTCTGGTTTAGAATACTATTTTTTGCCCCCATATCCACGACATCGATTTCAAGTTCAACGCCTACCTTAGCCCACTGGTCCTTAATTATCGACCAGAAGTCAGCCGCGGTGCTGAGAGAGAGTGCCTTCATCCTGAAGCCGTTGGGATATCCTGCATCACTCAGGAGCTGTTTTGCCTTATCCGGATTATAGGTGTAAAGCTCTTTTAATTCTTCAGGGCAATCCGGATCGTTCATGCCTACCCTGAGTTCTTCGTATCCCTTCACCCCCTGGTACGGCCAGGTCTCCATCACACCAAGACCCCCGTATAGTCCATCATTTATCGCCTGCAAGTCGGTAGCCATGAATAATGCCTTGCGTACGTTAATATCGCTAAATTCCGACACGTCACCCGGCATATCTATAGATTCGGGAGACCCCATAGGCAAAGTCGGCTCACCTGTTGTTATTTCCACAGTCTCCGGAGCCTGGTTTCTTATCAAGATAGCATCATCCAGCTCCAACAATGCTGTATCTACTTTACCTGTTCTGAATACCGCCTGTCGGGTGGACGCGTCAGCTATAATGAAATACTTAACATGTTCTATATAGGGTAACTGGTCACCCA
The DNA here is from genome assembly GCA_001796415.1 of Chloroflexi bacterium RBG_13_46_14. The sequence continues at coordinate 6,841 of MGML01000168.1, read as the reverse complement.
TGCCCGGACCTACCGGGTTCTTCATCCAGTAATTGGGATTTTTAACCATCGTTATCGTGCTGGCGGGTACATAATCGGTAGTCATATATGCCCCAGTACCGAAGCTGACATCCTTCCAATCCGATAAATTAGAATCTTTCAGTTCGGGTGGCCCAATCTTGGTTACATCGCCCAGGCGGAATATGGCTGTTATCAGGGTCTCCGTCGGAACCGTAACGGAAACTTCCCAGGGTCCAGTTTTAGTTATAACAGCCTCTCTCAGGGCAGGGTTAGACCGGTATAAATAAGACCTCTCGTCGGTTACCACTCGTGTTAGGTAGTAGACAACATCATCAGCCGTCAGTTCTCGCCCGTTCATACGAACGCTGACATCACTAACCGGGTTAATAGCCCAGTGTATCCCCTGACGAATTGTATAAACGATAGTTCCTGTGGCTGTCGCTTCATCGACAAACCATCTAGTATTTTCGGCAATCAAACCTGCCTTGTGATCCCAGATATCATATTGACCGCGCCAGTCGGACTCATCGGTGCCGTAGCCACCGGCATGTCCTTTTGCCCAGTCTCCTTCCCACATGTCCTGATGACTCAGGTTTACATTGGGAAGCCCTCAGCAGAATTCAAGCCCATTCGCCCAGTTCGTTATATCAAATGCCAGCGCCATATTGTGAGTACCACCGTATTGAGGTATGTCTGAAGTTTTAGTTTCACCCTTTTCAACTTCCTCTGTTTCAATATTTCTTGTCGATTCTGTTATCTTGATTACGTCCTCTGTGTCATCATCGGTTATTTGTTCGGTTGTAGTTGTTTCACAGGACGTAGCTAGAGATAATACCATTAAGCAGCCAATAAACATCCAGATAATATTCTTTTTCATACAATATCTCCCTATTTATTTTCCAACCATATCTAGATTTATGTACGGATTCACCTTTGACTATTCAAGAGAAAAACATTAGTTCTAAAAACTTCACCTCCTTTGAGTGTTCCGAGTATTCGGTTATGTTCTAATATAAAAAGGCACCATCAACCGCGTGAATAGGCGGTAAATAGTGCCTGTTAGTTTCCACTTTCTC
>MGML01000168.1:4291-5604 GCA_001796415.1 Chloroflexi bacterium RBG_13_46_14 | reverse complement strand
TTTATACGTATATTTTCGCCTTTTTTATGGTGTGAGTTAATACCCCCCTATGGAATGAAATATAGACATCCGCCGGATGGTGGATGATAGACAAAAGGAGGTAAGCGTTGAGTAATCTAACCTTCGCTTCCGATGCTCCCGGTAAGAAGATGTTCATGCTCGGTAACGAGGCGATAGCAAGAGGCGCGATCGAAGCTGGTGTCCAGTATACCGCCGCCTATCCCGGCACACCTTCAAGCGAGGTGACCGAGACCCTGGCGGAACTGGCTAAAGAAGTAGACATGTACGTAGAGTGGTCGGTTAATGAAAAGGTCGCCTTCGAGGGCGCCCTGGCCGGCTCCATCTGCGGTCTGCGCTCACTGGCCTGCATGAAACACGTCGGCGTCAACGTTGCCCACGACCCCATAATGACCGCCGGTTATATCGGCGCCAAGGGAGGTTTCGTCCTTCTTTCCGCCGAAGACCCGTGGATGTGGAGTTCCCAGAACGAACAGGACAACCGCTATATCGCCGAACAGGCGCACATTCCCATCCTTGAACCGTCATCTATCCAGGAAGCCAAGGATATGATGGCTGACGCTTTCCGACTTTCCGAGGAATTCAAGCATCTTTTCATCCTGCGCACGGTTACCAGGATCAATCATGGCCGTAGCGACGTAACTCTCGGAGAGATTAACAAAGAACGCAGACAGGGTAAGTTCGAGAAGAACCGGCAGTGGCTTAATTACACACCTGCCGAAGCCAGGCTGAACAAGCCGAAAATGCTTGAAAGACTCGAAAAGATAAGAGAAGCCGCGAATACGATGCCGTACAACAGGCTGGAATCGGTTAAAGGCGCGAAACTCGGAATCATCGCCTGCGGTCTGTCCTACAGCTATACCAAAGAAGCACTCAACTGGATGGGGATTACCGACAGGGTATCGGTGCTTAAGATCGGTACTCCCTACCCCCTGCCTGAAAAGCTGGTCAGGGAAATGCTTAACTCACATGGTGAAGTGCTTGTTGCCGAGGAACTCGAACCGTTTGTCGAGACCCACGTAAAGGCAATTGCCGGAGAAGACAACATCAAGGTTAAGATACACGGCAAGGATGTTTTGCCAAGTATCGGCGAACTGTCAACCAGGAAGATAAGCGAAGCAATCGCTGAATTAACCGGTGAGAAACTCCCGGCTGATTTCAGGAAGATAGACGACCTTAGCCGGGATACGGCTCCGCTGCTGCCGTGGCGACCGCCTGCCCTGTGCTCCGGCTGTCCGCACCGTGCGTCCCATTACGCGATAAACGTCGCGGCAAAGAAGGTAGCCAGGGATTAC
>MGML01000168.1:0-4202 GCA_001796415.1 Chloroflexi bacterium RBG_13_46_14 | reverse complement strand
CTGTATGGGAGCCAGTTTCGGCATCGCCAACGGACTGTCGCACATCGTGGACGTGCCTATCGTAGCTCACATGGGAGACTCTACCTTCTTCCACAGCGGTATCGCTCCGATGGTGAACGCGGTGTACAACATGGCGAATATCACTATGGTAATAATGGACAACTCCGCCACGGCTATGACCGGCTTTCAGCCCCATCCCGGGACCGGCCAGACCGCCACCGGCGACGAAGCTCCTGTCGTAAAGATTGAGGACGTCGCCAGGGCATGCGGAGTCAAGTTCGTCGAGATAGTCGATCCTTTCGATCTGAAAAACGCCGCGGATGTCTTTGAGAAAGCTATCAGGTTCGAAGGTCCGTCGGTCGTTGTTTCGAGACGACTCTGCGCGATGATAGAGCAGAGACAGAAACGCGCCCGGGGTGAGAAGATAGTACCATTCAGCGTGAACCCGGAAAAGTGCAATGACAGGTGCAATGTCTGTATAGAGTTACTTGGATGCCCGGCGCTGGTTAAGGAAGGAACCAAGACGGTAGTGGACGTCACGCTGTGCAACGGCTGCGGAGTCTGCGCCCAGATATGCCCGTACAAGGCAATAAAACAGGAGTAAGCAGGAATGACGAATGAATTTAACATCGTAATTGCCGGAGTCGGCGGACAGGGCGTAATCCTGATGTCGGAATTACTGGGAAACGCCGCCGTCGCTGACGGCTTGAATGTAAGGGGTTCGGAAGTACTCGGCATGGCGGTCAGGGGAGGTTCGGTCTCCAGTACTATCAGGCTTGGGGACGAAGCCCTGGCACCGCTGGCACCGGTGGGGCAGGCGGACGTGCTGGTAGGAATGGAACCCGCCGAAACGCTGAGAAATATAAGCAACGTTTCCGAAAAAACCCTGGTAATTATAAATATGGAGAAGGTTATACCATTTACCGTATCATCTCTCGGAGGTTCGTACCCTGAACTTGATACCATCCTGGAAAGTATTCACAAGGCTACGGATAATATTATCCAGCTTAACGCGACGAAGATAGCCGCGGAAGCCGGAAGCACCCAGTCGGCGAATGTCGTCATGCTGGGAGCCCTGTTCGGACAGGGACATCTTCCTATCAGGATAGACACAATTAAAAAAGAGATAACGGCACGCTTCAACGAGAGGGTGGCACCGGTAAATATCAGGGCATTCGACCTCGGTTATGAAGAGGTCCAGAAAGCACTCAACTAGGCAGGATATTAATAAAAGGAAGTAACCTATGAAAGTAACGGATATGCTGACCGAAAACGCCGTGAAATACCCGGACGAAACGGCATTGATAGAACTGAGACCGGACAGCCATACACGAAAAGAAATAACCTGGAAAGAGTTCGATGAAGCAGCGAACCGGGTAGCCAATGCCCTTATCTCCATAGGTATTAAAAAAGATGATAAGGTTATCCTCTGGATGATGAACTGTCTGGAATGGTTGGAGATATACTTCGGCATACTCAGGACCGGCGCCTGGGCGGTACCGCTCAATTTCCGTTTCACCAGTGCCGACCTTGAATACTGCGCCGATATCGCCGAAGCGAAAGTTATGTTCCTCGGCAAGGAATTTATCGAGAGAGTGGAAACTGTCAAACCGAAGCTGACCACAATCACCGATTTTATCTGCGTGGGTGGAAAGACTCCCGAAGGAATGGAAAGCCTGGATAAATTCCTGAAAGACGCGCCCGCCGAACAGCCGGATATCGCTATGGCTGATGACGACCCCTGCGGACTGTACTTTACCTCGGGGACTACAGGTTCGCCGAAACCGATTCTCCTCACTCACAACAACCTTTCTTCCGCCGCCGTGGCGGAGAATGTCCATCACCAGTTGAAGCACGAGGATAATTTCGTCCTGATACCCCCGCTGTACCACACCGGCGCCAAGATACACTGGTTCGGCAGCCTCGTCGTCGGGGGTAAAGCCACTCTGCTGCCCGAGATGAGTACAAAGAACCTGCTTGAGACCGTACACCGCGAGAGAGGGACGGTTGTCTTCCTGCTGGTTCCCTGGACGCAGGATGTACTCGGCGCGCTCGACAGGGGTGAACTGAAGATAGAGGACTACGACCTGAGCTGCTGGCGATTGCTGCATATGGGCGCCCAGCCGATACCGCCCAGTGTGGTCAGGCACTGGAAAGAATACTTCCCTGGCATGGAGTACGACACAACCTACGGACTCAGCGAGTCAACCGGACCCGGCTGCGTCCACCTCGGCATGGAGAATGAGCATAAGGTTGGAGCAATCGGCAAGGCCGGTCATAACTGGGAGATACGGATTATCGACGAAAACGGTAAAGACGTACCACAGGGCGAAGTAGGCGAGTTAATCGTCAGGGGCGGCGGCGTGATGAAAGAGTATTATAAGAATCCCGAAAAGACCGCCGAGACACTCGTCGACGGGTGGCTGCACACCGGCGACATGGCCAGGTGGGATGAAGAAGGATTCATCTACCTGGTGGACAGGAAAAAGGATATAGTGATCACCGGAGGTGAAAATATCTTCCCGGTCGAGGTAGAGAACGTCATACTCAGGATTCCTAAGGTATATGATTGCGCGGTTATCGGCATCCCCGATGAAAGGCTTGGAGAGTTAGTCACCGCTGTTATCGATCCCCATCCCGGTGAAACGATAACCGAAGAAGAGGTAATGCAGTTCTGCGCGGAGAACCTGCCGCGTTACAAGCGACCCCGGAAAATCATCTTTGATAAGGTTCCCCGCAACCCGACCGGAAAAATAGAAAAGCCTAAACTCAGGGAAAAACACGCCGGATACAAAGAGAGTTTCAAACTGTAAAAAAGGCTGCCGGTCTCGAAAATCTGAATCCGCGATAAGGATAATTTACACCTTCTTCAATTTCCACTTACCCATGCGGAAGTAGACGGTGTAGACTATCGTTCCAAGTACCATCGGGATAACCAGCGACCACCTGACACCGTAGACTCCCAGGTCTCCCACTTTCGGCAGGAAATATGCCAGGGGAAGCTGGATAAGCCACCCGCTAACCAGGTTGAAGACCATCGGTAATACCGTATCACCGGCGCTGACGATACACTGCTGAAAGACTGCCGCTAACCCCATGGTGACGTAACCCGCGACGCCTATTCTGATAAACGTTGCGCTGAGTTCGATTAATTCCGGGTCGGAAGTGAATGCTCTTACAGCTACCTCAGCCCAGAGCAGCAAAGCAATACAGGCCAGGATAACGAAACCCTCGACAATTGCCGCTGCTGTCCAGCCGCTTTTAGCCGCCCTGTCGGGCTGGTTGGCACCAAGGTTCTGGCCCGTCAGCACTCCCGCGGCCATGCCGAGTCCGAGCGCCGGCATGAACAGGATCATCTCTATCCTGCTTAACAACGTATGAGCCGCCATCGCTATTGTCCCGAACGGCGCCATAAACCTTATAAAGATAAAACCCCGCAGGTTCTGTTCCATACCCATAACTGAAGCCGGAATTCCTATTCTAACGATACGCCATATAGTAGACGTATCCAGGTGAAAATTCTTCAGGGTAAGTTTCAGGCGGGAACGACCCGTCATCAGGAACCAGAAAGCCAGCACCGTCCCCAGGCTCTGTGAGATTACGTTGGTGATAGCCGCACCGTTTACTCCCATTTTCGGGAATATCCACCAGCCGAAAATAAGCACCGGCGCTAATACAACATGAACAAGTCGGAAGCCTACCGCTATCTTCATCGGGGTCGATGAATCGCCGGAAGCCTGCATCACCCCTTCGGCCATGGTTCGGAATGCCATCGCTGTCATTCCTATAAACTGGATACGCATGTAACCGGCGCCCTCGGCAATAACTTCCGGCTCTACCCCTATCAATTCAAGTATTTTTTCGGATAGAAAGATGCCGATAGTCGCCATGACAGCAGATGATATAGCCCCGATGACTATTGCCTGCTGAGCGACGTGATTCGCCTGCTCTTCATCGTGGGCGCCGATGAAACGGGCAACCATGGCTCTCATCCCGGTGAAAAGCCCCATCAGACTCGACTGTGCCAGCATAACGGCTATCCCGGAAACGCCCACAGCAGCAATCGCTGTCGAACCCAGTCTGCCGACCCATATCATGTCGACCGTCGGACCGGCCATATTTACCACGTTGGCTATTATCATCGGCCAGGAAAGGGCCAAAAGATTACGGAGGATGCTGCCACTGACCCAGTCACGGTCAAC
>MGML01000167.1:6726-6812 GCA_001796415.1 Chloroflexi bacterium RBG_13_46_14 | reverse complement strand
CTGATTAACATCATTTAATATCGATCAGGACATTCCTCTCCCTTGACGGGAGAGGTTAGGTGAGGGTGAAAAGTAATGATTTGTGC
>MGML01000167.1:6033-6551 GCA_001796415.1 Chloroflexi bacterium RBG_13_46_14 | reverse complement strand
CACCACACTAGAATAAAGTAACATTCTTTGTGAATGTGATTAGTTAAGCCAAGTCTTTGATCTTGTTTACTCCATCCGGTTTTCGAATATACCTGTAAACCGGCTTCGCTAACGCTTCGACACTGCCGTCGGGATATACTTTGATACCTGTGCCGCTGGACAGCCCGTAACCAATAGTGTCTATCTCTTTCAGTTCGAGGGCAGCGATGAGTTCCTGCCAGCCGTCTTCCTCATCATGACAGTCGCAGATAACCGGAGCGAAGTTCAGGCAGGTAAAAAGTTCTGCGCTGTCGGCGTCATCCGGATCAGTCCACCTCACCCATTCCTTCGCCAGCATAATCGCCCCGGCGGAGGTGCCGAAAAACACTTTTCCCTGTTCATATATTCCTTCGAGGAAGGATAACATGTTCTTTTCCTCCAGGACACTCATTCCGCTCTCCACGTCACCGCCGCCGACGAAAATGATATCGGCTTCCTGCAGGATATTCCGGGCTTTATCAAGGTCGGCGTTTTTGGGG
>MGML01000167.1:0-5844 GCA_001796415.1 Chloroflexi bacterium RBG_13_46_14 | reverse complement strand
GCCAGTAAAAATACCGGTTTTTTCGTCATTGCAATCTCCATACACTGAAATTATGATTCTCTGACCAGGTAGTCTTCGTCCAGGAAGTCCTCCACATCGATCGGGAAAACAGCCCTGGCGATTGAATATTTACCGGAATCTTCCGGTGATAATGCTTCCGCATAGTTTACGGAGATATCCGCTTTTTCTCCGTAAACATTTCGTAATATGTCTCTTGCGTCAGCGGTAAGGTTCTCTTTCGCACGATTTTGACTAACGAGAGTCAGGATGTATTTAGTAGAATTGACCTGGTCCAGCCGGTATTCATCGATATCGGTCAGGGCGCCCATCGCATCATCGAGAGTACGGAGGGTAACCGGTTTTCCATCGCAGGTCAGAGTCAGGCTTATGGCTCTGCCTTCTATTGCCGAGAGAATAATCCCCGAATTTCTCCCGCAGGCGCATTCGCCCGAACTATCGATCCGGGCAAGGTCGCGTATGTCGAATCGCAGCATATAATACCACGGATTATTAAAGGTGGTAACGATGATTCTGCCGATCTCCGGATCGCCGCATTCCTTTTTTAAGGGCTGAATATCGACACGGCAGAATTCGGTATTCTGATGGAACTTGCCTTCTTCGCACTGCATAAAGACACAACCTGTCTCGGTGGAACCGTGGGAACTTGCCGTTGGCGCGTTAAAAACCCGGCTGATCTGGCGATAATGAAACCGGGTGGGATATTCATAGGTAAAGACAATCAGGCCGGGCTGGTACACCTCTTTATCATGTTGTATGGCGTAACGGGACAGCCTGGCGAGAAAAGATGGATTGGCTTCGAGTACGACAGGCCTGAATATTTCGAGTTCCTCTATCATCCTGTCCATATGCTCCGGTGTCCATCGTGCGGGATCTGTCTTTTCATTGAGAAACAGGAATCTGGACAGGCGTCTTTGTTCCATCGAGAGATATCCGTTATCAGACGGCATACCTACATTCAGCGGATTGGCCAGGATGGCTTCAGGATGAGTTACGGTAGCGATTTCCCGGGCAATCGAATTAAGTTTCCAGGACGCGCGTTCCGAGGCATCCCACCATTCCTGGTTCCAGATATTGGTTACGCTGATATCACTTGAACCGCTGGTGTGGGCAAGACCTATTTCGCCGTTTTCCAGCGCTCGTTTTACGTCACGCTCCGGCGGTGCCAGTCCGTCAGGGAAGTATTCACGGATTTGAGTTTTGTGAAGTACCGGCAATGACTGATACCGGGTATCGACATCGAATTCCGGACCGGGGTCGTATGGCTGCCATTTTCTGTAAGCGGGGATGGAATTGAGAGAAATATTTAAAGTGTTTAGAGATTTTTCATAGTACTCTTCCGAAAAATTCCATTTATCAGAGCGCATTAATACCGCCTGTTATTTATTACTATGAATAGTATACAGGTTTACCGGGGGTTGAGTCATTTTCCGGCTTCCCATCCCGTCATTCCTGTCCGCCCCGGCGGAGCGGGAACCCAGAGAATTCCTGTTTAGGGTAAATCTCCGTATAAAATTCGCTGACATTTTCTTAGTGTAGTGTCTTATAAGTTCCTCGAATAAGGCGTGTTAGCTCTGGGACCTTCGCTCATAGTTCGACAAGCTCACCATGAGCGGACAGGATAGCATGATACCGCTCGTCCTGAGCCTGTCGAAGGATGAGTATATTATTCAAGGTATTTCCGAGATGCGATACTAGTCTCAAAACATATTATCAACCCATCCCTCTTCCGTCTCCCGCCTGCGTTCACATCAGGCGAACTGCGGCGGACTTCACCCGCCCAACCTGAATCAGACCTCTCTTTTCAGACAGGAAATCGGGACCTGTTAATTATCAACCGATATCCAGGTGTTCTTTCATAGTTTCGCTAATTTCCGAACGAATCTTAATATCATCGAGATGACCGATAAATTTACCCAGTCGCTGTTTCGAAATGGTCCTTATCTGATGTGACATTATGATGGAATCCAGCGGTTGTCCGGCAATTCCCGCCGGTAATAAAATTTCGGAGGGATATAAACGGCGTTGAGTTGACGTCAGAGGTAGAACAGTGATATTCGGCATTGCCTGGTTGAATTCCTCATTACTGACAATGAGTACCGGACGGCTCCTTTTTTGTTCGACTCCAGCTACGGGATCGAGGTTGGCTTCATACACCGCCCATTGAAAATCAGGCATCAGCCTATTCTCCTGGCAGTTTCAGCATCAGCATCGTAAAAGGATTTATCTGTGTCCTCGATATCCTTGATCAACAGAGGATCTTCAGCTCCTTCCTGCCATCGTTTTCTCCGAGATTGCTTTTTCAGTTCATTCAGTTCTTTAATCAGTGCCTGTTCAACCAGGGCATTTTTACTCGCGACCATCCCTGTAGCCATGATTTCGTCTATGGACTGCAGGAGATCGGTCGGCAGGTTAAACGTGGCCTTCTTTGTCTTCCCTCGCATAACGTTTTCCTCCTATCTATTAGGCTATCATGAGCTTGCAAAATCAGCAAGTAAAATAAGGAAGTATAAAAGGCTGGTACTGCAGTTTACTTTTCCAGGCACCATTGTGATTAAAGTGTTGCCCGTTGTTCCCCGGTTTTCAGTACCGCTGGAAAACACTGGAGAGCGAGAAGGTTGATGAAAATGATTGAACATCTGAAAAGGTACATATTCACCATACCGTTGCAAAACGGTATCCAGTAGATTCCTGGATTCCGGTTGGAGTTTACCCGCCGGAGGCGGACCGGGATGGATTGATAGAGAATGATTGCGGAGAGAAGGCGGTGACAAGCGGAAGTGAGAATGGATCAAGATAACGATGCAAGACATACACAGATATCGACTGTTAATAAACAGGGTATAACTTTGATACCGCTGGCGAGGCTTAGAAAAGTTTAATCCTTCAAATCCCCCTTAATCCCCCTTTGTCAAAGGGGGAGACTACTTATTCAAAATTTCCATCACTTCTGAACATCTTGACAATATTTCTTATATGAGTATAATATTCAGTGGTGAGGTATTAGCGTATTTCGAGGGAGCAGGTGAGTGATCGTAGTGCGAACGCCATTGAGAGTGAGTTTTCTGGGAGGAGGAACGGATTTCGATGATTTTTTCACGCGGTACGGAGGAGCTGTCATCAGCACCGCAATCGATAAATACGTCTACATAATAGTAAAGAAACGTTACGATAATTTAATCAGGGTGAGTTACTCGAAGCAGGAAGTCGTAGAAACGGTCGATGAACTGGAACATGAGATAATCCGGGAAGCGATGAAAAGTACCGGTATCACACGGGGAGTCGAGATCATAACACTCGCCGACGTTCCTTCACATGGTACCGGCCTTGGTTCCTCCAGCAGCGTGAGCGTGGGTTTATTACAGGCTCTTTATGCCTATAAAGGTGAAAACAAACCGCCTGATGTACTGGCACGGGAAGCCTGCCGGATCGAGATCGATATTCTGAAAAAGCCAATCGGCAGGCAGGATCAATACATCGCGGCGTACGGCGATATGCAATTCATAACATTTGACAGTGACGGAGTTTCGCTTGAAAGAATAGATATCCCTGATGAAGATAAGCGGAGATTCGAAAAGAACCTGCTTCTTTTCGATACCGGCCTGACCAGGAATTCAAATGAGGTGCTGGCTGAACAGTTGACCAACATAGAGCTTCGACTCGATACTCTCAATACCATGAGAGATTCAGCGTACCAGGCGAGAGAATTGATCGCTGCCGGGGCTTTCGATGATTTTGGATTACTGCTGGATGAAAACTGGGAGTTAAAAAAACAGCTTTCTTCTCTGATCAGTAATCCGGAGATCGATGGTATGTATCAGGCTGCTCGCAGCGCAGGCGCTCTGGGCGGAAAGATTACCGGTTCCGGGGGTGGTGGATTTCTACTGTTATATTGCCCCCGGGAGCGAAAAGGCAGCGTTCGTGCCGCCCTTGGTGATTTACGGGAACTGCCTTTTCGCTTCGAACGTTCCGGGAGCAGGATACTCTATTCCGGTATTCCGGAAGTGGACGGCAGATTCGGATGTTATTAAGAATAGGTAAATACTTACCATACCGTTGAAAAACGGTATCCAGTAGATCTCCTGGATTCCGGCTGGAGTTTACCCGCCGGAGGCAGGCCGGAATGGTTGAAAAGGAAGGGAGGGAATGACACATTTCTTTCGTGTCATTCCCCTGCAGAGGGGAATCTATAAAGGGTATGAACGGAATTAATGCCTGCGGTATTCGAAGAGAAAAGAAAATGGGGAATGGAACCAGAGATAAAATAACACAATATATTTCTGAGCTGGGTGCGCTGCTGGAAAAATTACCTGTTGACGATATAGACCGGGTTGTGTCCCTGCTTGAAAAAACCCGGGAGGGCAGAGGCCAGGTATTCATCATCGGCAATGGCGGTTCAGCTGCCACCGCGTCTCATTTCGCCTGTGATCTTGCTAAAGGAGCGATATCAGAGGGTAAACAGAGAATAAAAGCTTTTGCTTTGACAGATAATGTTCACCTGCTTACCGCGTGGGCAAATGATACTTCATACGATATGGTTTTTGCCGAACAAATTAACAATTATGTAGAACCCGGAGATGTCGTTATCGCGATCAGTGGCAGCGGGAATTCTCCCAATGTATTGAACGGTATTACCGTTGCCAGAGAAAAAGGCGCCACTACAGTCGGATTAATCGGTTTCAGCGGAGGAAAACTCAAGGAGCTGGTCGACATTCATGTGATAGCCCCGATCGATAACATGGAACAGGCCGAAGATATGCATTTACTGTTCGAACATATTATCACCGCCTGCTTAAGGGAGAGTGAATGAATATTCTGGTTACCGGTGGTGCCGGCTACGTCGGTAGTATCGTTTCCGAGCAGTTATTAAAACAGGGACATGAAGTATTCGTCCTGGATAATTTAACCCAGGGTCATCACGCGGCTGTCCCTGATGATGCCGTATTTTTATATTTTGATATCGATGAGGTTGCTGCTCTTGAAGATATATTAGTTCATTGCAGGATAGACGCGGTGATGCATATGGCAGCGGAAACCGTCGTTGAATTTTCCATGACTGATCCCGGGCGTTATTTTAAGACCAACATTGTCGATGGCATTACACTGCTCGATACCATGGTAAAGAGTAAGGTGAACAGGATTATCTTCTCATCCAGTGCCTCCGTATACGGTGAGCCGGAGAGTCCTCTCATCGGGGAAGACCATCCTAAAAATCCAATAAACAGCTATGGCGAAACAAAGCTGATGTTCGAAAACATCCTGAAATGGTACGGTTCCGCATACGGCCTCAAGCATATTTCGCTGCGATATTTTAATGCGGCGGGGGCGAGTGAGAATCTCGGCGAAGATCACTGGCCGGAAACCCATCTCATCCCGAATATCCTGAAGGCTGCAATGAATCCTGACAAACCGGTGGCAGTGTTTGGCACCGATTATCCGACTCGCGATGGATCATGCGTAAGAGATTACGTCCACGTAATCGATATTGCCCGCGCTCATATCCTGGCTCTTGAAAAACTGGATGAACTGAGCGGCAGGGCTTATAACCTTGGCAGCGGAGAAGGATATTCGGTCCTGGAAGTTATCGATATTGCCAGTGAAGTGACCGGAGTGAATATTCCTATCGATATGCATCCGAGGCGTGCCGGTGACCCGGCTGTACTGGTAGCGAGTTCGGTTCGTGCCGGAGCGGAACTCGGCTGGAATCCCGAACATACCACGTTAAGGGAAATCATTGAAAGCGCCTGGAAATGGATGAAAGAAAACCCGGACGGATATGAATGCTGATATTGAAAAAGCGATGATTCTTGCCGCAGGCGAAGGTAC
>MGML01000166.1:140-6638 GCA_001796415.1 Chloroflexi bacterium RBG_13_46_14 | reverse complement strand
TCGATTTTCAGCATATGATACGTAGCTGCTTTTATACCGGTTCTTATTTCATGTCTTGAAAGATCGACCTTTTCTCCGTATGCGATAGCTGAAAGAGCGTTGTCATCAAGATAGATTATATCAAATTTACCGAAAATGAGGTTCTCCACATCGAACAGGTATATAAGTTCATTCAGCCAGCTTACCAGTAAACTCTCACGGTCCGGCGAACCAATGTCGATCTTCCTGGTCTGATCATTTACGATACCAGTCAGGTCGGTTATCAAGCTGAACATACCTGAGGCCGCGTTTTCGAACGCTTTTTTCAGGTCCTCTCCATAAGCTATGATGCCAATATCGGCAGTGTGATCAAGAATTTCAAACTTTTTATCCATTACGGATAATTCCTGTGTGCGTAAAGATAAGGTTGCTTTATTTTCTGAGTTTCCGTTTTATCTTGGTAATCGTTGAAAAAAAATGAACGAAAATGCTGGCCTTATGTTGTGATATTCTGCCGTGTTTCAATACTTCGATAAGCTGGTCGGGAGTATTGAAATCATCGATTTCTACGAAAGTGCGTCCGATTTCACCAAGTGTATGAGAGTCGCTGCCGGCTGTCATGGGGATTTCGTGTCTTATAGCATATTCCAGGGCTTTATCCGCCGTGGAGTTTATTGGACTCCTGGCGTTAAATACTTCGATAATATCAATGCTTGGAGCGAGTTTATCGACTTCTACCAGGTCTATCGTAAGTCCTCTGAGAGGATCGAAGGGATGAGGTAAACATACAAGACCCCCCTGTTCCTTTATCCGGGATATTGCTTCATCTACGCTGATATTACTGGGGATAGTCTCTTTGAGAAACATCCCCAGTATCTCGCCCTTATCGGTCAGGACTTCCTCGCCGGCTATAACCTTGAAAGGGGCGATTTCCTGCATTTTCAAAGCACCTTCAACGGTACCATGATCGGTTATAGCGATACAGTCTATCTTCATCTTCTGGCACCGTTCTATGATATCTTCCAGTTCCATTTCACAATCCATTGAGTAACGGGTGTGAATATGAAAGTCAGCTTTCAAAACTTAAGCCCCTTTCCTGAGTAGAATCTTTGAAGGTCAGGCTCTCTCTATATAACTCCCGTCACGTGTATCGACTTTTATAATGTCGCCAACGTTGATAAACATGGGCACCTGTACGGTAATACCGGTTTCAACGGTAGCCGGCTTGGTTCCCGCCGTAACCGTATCACCTTTGAATCCGGGTTGGGTCTCGGTGACTTCGAGTTCAACATTCAGCGGCATATCCACGTCGACTATTTTATCTTTATAGCTGGCGACTTGTATCGTCATACCTTCTTTAAGATAATAAACCGAATCACCCAGTGTCTCGCTGTTGACTGGTATTTGTTCATAAGTCTCTTCGTCCATCAGGTAATATAAATCACCATCATTATACAGGTACTGCATCGGTCTGACTTCCAGACGCACTCTCTTGAATTTTGCGTCTGACTGAAAACTCTGTTCTATGGTATGGCCGCCTTCAAGGTCTCTCATTTTAACCCGGGCAAGAGCCGTTCTCTTCATTTTGACATGATGATACTCGATAACCTGGTACAGCTTCTCATCATGTTCTATAATCACACCTTTTCTTAGCTCACTACCGCTGATCATGTCTTTACTCCGTTACTATTTATTTTCTTCCTTTTGAAAGGACATTGATAACTCCGTTTTCAATAACAGCCAGGTCCTCGATTCTCACTCCGCCCCAGCCGGGTATGTATATACCGGGTTCCACTGAAAATACCATTCCATCGGACAGTATGTCTTCCGAGTTCGGTCCGACACGCGGGTTTTCATGAGCGGCAAGACCCGTTCCATGACCGAGAGAATGGCCGAACTCATTGCCATATCCGGCTTCTTCTATTACCGCCCGGGCGAATCCGTCAGCTTCCTTTCCGGTTATTCCTTCTTTTATCAAGGCTATAGCTGTAAGCTGAGCGCCCAGCACAGTATCATATACTTTTTTATAAGTATCATCAGGTTCACCGAGACATAGAGTTCGGGTGAAATCGCTGCAATAATGACCAACCCGCGCACCCATATCGATAACGATCGGTTTGCCGGATTGTATTTTCCTCTCTGTAGGCTTGGCATGAGGCAAAGCAGAATTAGGACCGGAAGCTACGATTATTTCAAAAGGCATCGACTGACTCCCGTTCTCACGTTGAAATCTTTCCAGATGCCAGGCAACGTCAAGTTCCGTCATACCCGGTTTAATGATAGCATCGATATATTGAAAAGCCCTGTCCGTAATGTCCACTGCTCGCTTGATTAACTCGATCTCACCTGAATCTTTCGTTATTCGCAGCGATTCAACGAGTCCTTCGACCGGTATAAGCTGAATTGACGAACCGGCGTTTTTTAACGCGTCTGTAAGCTGGCGGTACGTTGAATGAGTTATATCTCCCGATTCGAATCCCAGCGTTTTTACACCTGTTTCTCCCGTCAGTTTAGGGAACCATTCCGATGCTCCGGCGGTTATCCGAAACAGGGTATAATCCGGAGCCTGCATCTTGACCTGCTCCAGATAACGAAAATCAGTAGCAAGCAGAGTATCCTTTGAAGTGATTAAAAGGTATCCGGCCGAACCGTCGAAACCTGAGAGATAAAACCTGTTATTCGGTTGGGAGATAAACATCCCCTCCAGGTTCTTTTCCGAAAGCGCTTCTCGTAATCTTTCAAGTCGACTATTCATCTTTACTCTTATCCTTTTCGTCCGTTTCCCGCGCCATGGGATGAGCGGAAAGATAGACTTTCCTGGCCTGGCTTTTACTGATGTGCGTGTATATCTGGGTCGTCGAAAGATCCGCATGCCCCAGTAATTCCTGGACAACGCGTAGATCCGCGCCGCCATCCAACAGGTGGGTAGCAAAAGTATGCCGAAGCATATGGGGATGTACCTTTTTAACGATACCAGCTTTGTCGGCATATTTCCGCAATATTTCCTGGACACTCCGCTCCGTGAGAGGATAACCATCGTTGTTTATAAATATCGCCCTGGTTTTCTTTTTATTTGTCCTGATGGTCGGTTTTATTTTGGGTATCAAGTCTCTGGCTTCCTTCATATAAACCTCGAGGGCTTTAGCAGCAGGTTCCCCCATCAGGACAACCCTTTCCTTGGAACCCTTACCAATGACTCTGATTTCACGTGTTTCGAGGTTAACCTGGTCTACCTTTAAACCGGCTAGTTCACTGACTCTTAACCCCGAAGCGTAAAGTAACTCCAGAAAGGCTCTATCACGTCTTCCGAAGGGATCTTCGGCATCCGGTGCATCCAGCAGGCGGTTAATTTCGGTGCCGGTGAGGAAAGACGGTAAACGCCTGTCCAGCTTGGGCGAGGATATGTACTGCATTGGATTTACCGTAATAATCCCTTCCCTTTCAAGATATTTATAAAAGGAACGCATCGACGATACTTTACGGGCGATACTCGCTTTCACGATCTTTTGTTCCGCAAGGTACGAAAGATAATCGCGTATATCGAATCTGTCCGCTTTCTCAGGAGACTCTATCCCTTTTTCCTGTAAAAAAGGAAATAATCCCTGTATGTTTTTTGATCCTTTCAAGTCCGTGACGTAATTCCGTATTGTATACGGAGAGAAGTTCCTTTCTGCTTCAAGGTAGGCAACATATCTTTGAAATAGACTATGCATTTTTAATTATTGCTGCAGTTTGTCCCTGTTTCCGCATTTTATACACCTGGCGTAACTTTGCCTGTAAATGGTAGTAAGTCCGCCACATTTCGAGCACTTCTGTTTGAGAGGTTTGTAGTTGGTGGCAAAAGTGCAATCAGGGTAATTACTGCATCCGTAAAATTTCTTCTTTTTTTTGTTTACCTTCTCTATCAGTTCATTGCCGCATTCCGGGCATTCTACCCCGGTCTTTATCTGGTAAGAACGGGTTGTCTTACATTCGGGATATCCGCTGCAGGCAAGAAACTTGCCGAAGCGTCCGGTCTTGATTACCATCGGCTTGCCGCAATTTGGGCATATCTCCTCGGTCACTTCGTCCGGAAGTTTTACTCTTTCCATAGATTCGGTAGCCTTGGCCAGATCCTTCTCGAAAGACGTATAAAAATCCCGTACGACACCGACCCAGTCCCTCTTTTCACTAGCTATCTCATCCAGTTCGTCTTCCATTTTTGCTGTAAATTTAATGTCGACAATCTCAGGAAAATATTCGCCGACCAGATCATTAACCACAATACCAAGTTCAGACGGCTGGAAGTAATTACCGTTTTTTACCACGTATTCACGTTCCTGGATCGTTGAGAGAGTCGGCGCGTAGGTACTCGGTCTGCCTATACCGTACTGCTCAAGCATTTTGATAAGAGTAGCCTCGGTGAAACGTGACGGAGGCTGAGTGAAATGCTGCTCAGGGTATAACCCCAACAGGTCAAGAGGGTCGCCTTTTTCCATCGCAGGCAGTTTGGATAATTTCTCTTCCTCTTCGTCGTCTTTCTGTTCGATATATAGTTTCGTGAAACCGGGAAACCTGTTGACGGAATCAGACGCCCTGAACAGATATGTCTTCTTCGAATTCTTACACGAACTGTCGATATCTACTGTTGTATTGTCGTATATGGCAGCGGCCATCTGGCTGGCTACCATTCGTTTCCAGATAAGTTCATATAAACGGTACTGATTGTTGTTCAGGTATTTCTTTACCTGGGATGGTTCCCGTTTTATGCGTGTGGGTCTTATAGCTTCGTGAGCTTCCTGTGCTCCTTTTACCGTCCTTGAAAACGAACGGGCATGAGGTGGAACATAATCATTCCCGTATTTTTCTTCGATGTACTCCCTGGCCTCTACTACCGCTGACCGTGCGACCCGGGTTGAATCGGTACGCATATAAGTGATAAGTCCGACGCTGCCTTCGTTACCGATTGATAGTCCTTCGTAAAGCTGTTGTGCAAGCGCCATCGTCTGTGCGGCGCTGAATCGCAGCCTGCGTGATGCTTCCTGCTGAAGGGTACTCGTGATGAACGGTGGCGCCGGTTGTCTTGTCACTTTCTTAGTCTTTATGGTATTGACGTTATAGGCTGCCTGCTGAAGTTCTTCATTTATTACGTCAGCGTGTTCTTGATCGTTTATGTCCAGCTTCTTTTCTCCGGCAAGACCGACCAGCCAAGCCCTGAACGATTCTTTGCCGTTTCCATTTACTTTCTTGGATAGATCGGCTTCGATTGTCCAGTATTCGACCGGCACGAATTTTTCGATTTCTCTTTCACGGTCGACGATAATTCTTAAAGTAACCGACTGAACGCGTCCGGCGGAAAGTCCTCTGCGTACTTTCTTCCACAGCAGCGGGCTGATTTTGTAACCGACCAGCCTGTCGAGGACTCGCCGGGCCTGCTGGGCGTTGACCAGCTGCATATCGATATCCCGGGGGTGTTTGAAAGCATTCGTAATAGCCTCTTCGGTAATCTCGTGGAATACCACCCTGCGATATGGAGTTTTTGTGTTTTTCATTACTTCAAGTAGATGCCAGGATATCGCTTCACCTTCCCGGTCGGGATCTGTTGCCAGGAAAATTATCGAAGCGTTTTTCGACGCATCTTTCAATTCTTTCGCGATCTTACTTTTCGTCCTTGGCACCACGTACTCGGGAGAAAAACCGTTATCGATATCAACTCCCAGTTTACTCCGTGGCAGATCCCTTACATGGCCGAGAGACGCTTTCAACTCATATTTCTTACCAAGTATTCTTTCAAGCGTCCTTGCCTTGGCAGGGGATTCAACGATTACCAGGCTCTTTCCGGTATTTTTCTTTTTAAGTGTTGTCACTCTACTTTCACCCTGTATTCTTCCCTGGTTTCCCTGGCAAGAGAATAGTACATCGCTCCTACCTGTTTAACCATGCCTTTCAATTCCATCATTGCCAGGGTACTGCTTACCGTCGATACCGGCAGCCCGCTCGACCGGCATACTTCATCGATATGAACCGGTTCGGCACCAAGCTGCTTAATCAATACAGCTTCCGTATCGGATTCAGGCAGTAATTCCTTCATCTCTATCTGCCTGGCAACGGAGGTTAAGTTCAGTTCTTCCAGTATATCCGTATAATCCCGGACCAGTTTTGCGCCCTCCTGTATAAGATAATTGGTCCCTTTACTCGCCGATGATAGTATACTTCCCGGCACCGCAAACACTTCCCTGTTCTGCTCCAGGGCTATATTGGCCGTGATCATAGCTCCACTTGACTCACCCGCTTCGATAACCAGAACTCCCAGGCTCATCCCGCTCATTATCCTGTTACGCCGGGGAAAATAATCCGGTCTCGGTTTTGTACCCGGCGGATATTCACTTATTATAGCCCCGTTCTGGATAATACGCCTGGCAAGGTCAGCGTTTTCCGCTGGATAAACCGTATCCAGGCCACAGGCAAATATAGCTATCGTTCTGCCACCGGCTTCAAGTGCTGCACGGTGCGCTATCGAATCAATCCCTCGGGCTAATC
>MGML01000166.1:0-84 GCA_001796415.1 Chloroflexi bacterium RBG_13_46_14 | reverse complement strand
TTACCGGTGATCGATGCTATTGTACCTCTGTCCAGTCCTGCCTGTTTAAACTCGGATGAAGTAGCCTTCCAGGCGTCTTCCATG
>MGML01000165.1 GCA_001796415.1 Chloroflexi bacterium RBG_13_46_14 | reverse complement strand
GTTACGGTAAAGGCTACGAAGAATTTTACAATAGACTTGCCGATGAGGGCACAATCTTTATAAGAGGTAAAGTAGGACAGATAACGGACAAAGCCATAAGAGACGAAGAACAGGGAAAACTGATAGTAGTCGTTGAGGATACTTTGCTTGGCAGCATTGTCAGGGTTCCGGTAGATATGGTCGTCCTGTGCACAGCTCTTGAACCAAGAGCCGACGCGAACGAGGTTGCCCAGTTGTTCGGTATAAACCGGAGTGCCGACGGATTTTTCCTTGAAAGACATCCTAAGCTGGATCCAGTCGCTACGATGAGTGACGGACTATACCTGGCAGGGTGTTGCCAGGGGCCGAAGGACATTCCGGACACTGTCGCCCAGGCTTCGGCGGCAGCAGGTAAAGTCTTATCCATGATAAGCAGGGGTAAGGTGGAAGTTGAAGCTGCAACTGCGTATGTTGACGAGGAAGTGTGCACCGGGTGCGGCCAATGCGCTGCGATATGCGCCTACAAGGCTATCGAAATAGATGAAAAACGGAAAATAGCGGAAGTCAATGCAGCCCTGTGTAAAGGTTGTGGAGCCTGTGCTGCTCAGTGCCCCTCAAAAGCAATTCAACATAAGAACTGGACACCGAAACAGTTTTTCGAGAAAGTAGACGCGGCTACGCGCGCGTATTTATAGAGAGAAGCGATGGTGGATGGTAAAGAACAATCGGCCCTTGTTATAGGCGCTGGTGTCGGTGGTGTCAAAGCGTCTCTTGACTTAGCTGAATCGGGTTTAAAGGTATATTTATGCGACCTTAGTCCTGATATCGGCGGCACACTCATGCAGATGGACAAATGGTTTCCGAACAGTCATTGCGGGATGTGCCAGATGCTTCCTCTGGTTGTTGGTAATGAGTCTGTTCAATTCTGCCTTCGTCGGGGACTAAACCATCCGAATATTGAGTTTCTCCCCCAGACTTCGGTTGAAAAACTTGAAGGCAAGGCCGGGAATTTTACAGTTACTCTGAAGAAAACCCCCATGGGGGTAAAACGTGATCAGTGTTCAGGCTGCGGTCTCTGTGCTGAAATTTGTCCCGTAGAAGTAGACAGCGAGTTCAACCAGGGACTCGAAAAAAGAAAAGCCATCTATGTCAGAAATCCCGTGGTAGCTTCTAATGCCTACCTTATCGACTGGAATAACTGCACGAAATGCGGTTTGTGTGCGGAGAAATGTCCGAACGGCGCGATAGATCTTGATGCGCAGGAAGAGAACCTGGAGATAAAGGTTGGGGCGGTTGTGCTATCGACCGGTTTCGAGGAGTTTAATGCGAAACTGACAACCGAATACGGGTACCAGCGTTTTCCGAATGTGCTGACAAGCATAGAGATGGAGCGGATGTTAAGCCCTTCAGGCCCGACAAGGGGGATTCTGCGGAGAACATCCGATGGTAAAATGCCTTCATCACTCGCGTTTCTGCAGTGTGTCGGCTCGCGTGAGATCGAATACAATTACTGCTCATCGGCATGCTGCATGTATGCCATAAAAGAGGCTGTCCTGGCGAAGGAAGCAAATCCTGCTATAGATATCACCATTTTTTACATGGATATCCGCGCTTTCGGAAAAGGAAACTACAAATACTTCCTGGAAGCCAGAGATAAATACGGTATCAAGTTCGTAAGGACCAGGGTGCCGGCTATCAAACGCGATTTCCTGACGGATAATATTCTGCTGTCTGCGAAGAATGAAGATGGTAACATAACGGATTACAGTTTTGAGATGATCGTTCTCTCGGTCGGGCAGGTGCCGCCGCCGGGATTCGCAGAGTTAAGCAACACGCTGGGTCTGGCAACAAACCAGTGGGGATTCTGCGAGAGTAAGGAATTTTCGCCCGTCGAAACAGGTAAAGAAGGCATCTATGTATGCGGTTCGGCTTCGGCGCCGAAAGACATCGCCGATACGCTGGTTGAGGCTGGAGCGGCGGCAAACCGGGTAATGACACTACTATCATTGCCACGAAATCTTGATAACACAGTTGAGAAAATTGAAGAAGAAACAGACGAAGAAACAGGTACTGCAATCATAATATGCAGCTGCGGAAATGAAATCGGTTCTGTCATCGATATAGACCGGATTCTAGAGTACGGCAAAGCACTGCCCGGCGTGGTATATGCATCGAAGTCCGACTTTTTATGCCGGAAAGGCGGCTTTGCCGAACTGGCTGATGAAGTAAAGCAGGCGAAGGCTGGCAGACTTGTAATAGCTGCTTGCTCTACATCGATCATTGGAGGACAGGTAAACCAGTCGCTTAGAGATGCCGGACTGAAACATGTTTTTACCCAGTTTATTAATCTTAGAGAAGGCGTCGCCTGGGTGCATAGAGATGAACCGGAAGCAGCCACGATAAAAGCTGAGAAACTCATTGCGATGGCTGCCGAAAGAGCAAGACTGCAACAGAATACCGCACTTCAGTCGAGTTCGGTTCAAGGAGGAGCTCTTGTACTAGGTGGAGGACTGAGCGGGATGATGGTTGCTCTGTCTATTGCCGAACAGGGATATGAAGTTCACCTTGTCGAGAAGTCAGACAAGCTGGGTGGTAATCTTCAGCATGTTCAAACCACTCTATCCGGTGAAGACCCTCAGAAATTACTGTTTGATACTGTTAAAAGCGTTGAAGAAAATTCTTTTATTAACGTGTACCTGAATTCGGAAATAAAAGAATTTTCCGGATATGCCGGAAATTTCGACGTAACGATACTAAAGGATGAAGAAGATATCCCTCTCCAGGTCGGTTCGGTGATAATAGCCTCCGGAGGTAGCGAATACAAACCTGCAGAGTATTCGTATAACGAAAGTGATAGTGTTATCACCCAATCTGAACTTGAAGAGAAACTTTCTTTCGGAGACCTGAACGTTGAAAATATGGAATCCGTGGTAATGATACAGTGTGTCGGATCACGGAATGCAGAGAGACCGTATTGCAGTCGTATCTGCTGCAGCCAGGCTATCAAGAACTCAATGGAGATAAAGGAACGAAATCCGGATTGCCAGGTATACGTTCTTTATCGCGATATGATGAGTTACGGCTTTATCGAAGAATATTACACGAAAGCCAGGGAAGCCGGAGTAATATTTATCAGGTATGACGAAGGCAGAGAACCCCGGGTGAAAAACGAATCAGGTAAACTGACAGTTGAGTTCGAAGAGCCTGCTCTGGGAGACACCATAACTCTGGAAGCCGATTCAGTGGTATTGAGTCCGGCAATATTACCACAGGAAAGTAATGCCGGACTGGCTGCAATGCTTGATCTGGAACTGACAGATGATGGCTTCTTCAAGGAAGCGGAAGTCAAGTTCCGACCAGTAGATTTTACCCATGAAGGTATCTACGCCTGCGGGTTGGCGTTATATCCCAGGAACATAGGCGAGAGTATAGCTGAAGCCCAGGCTGCCGCACAAAGAGCGGTAACTCTGCTTGGTCGAGGACAGCTTCAGCCTTCGCCTATTGTGGCAGAGGTTAATCCCAGGTGGTGCACCGGCTGTGAGATATGTGTACCGGCCTGTCCTTACGGAGCAAGGATAAAAGATATCATGAAAGGTATCGTCATTGTTAGAGAAGCGTTATGCCAGGGATGCGGCGCCTGCGCCGCGGTATGTCCGAGCGGCGCTACCAAGCTGAGACAGTTTACTGATAAACAGGTTTTCTCGATGATTGACGCGGGAATATAGACAGGGAGACTTATAATGAGTGATAAATTCGATCCGGTTATAGTAGGATTTTTCTGCAACTGGTGTACATCGACTGCAGCTGACCTTGCCGGTACGAGTCGAATGCAGTATCCGGCAAATGTCCGGGCTATAAGGACAATGTGCAGCGGGTCGGTTGACCCAGTCTATATTCTCAGGGCATTACTCAGCGGAGCCGATGCCGTAATCGTCGGCGGATGCGCTCCGGGTGACTGTCATTATGTCTCCGGTAATTATAAAACAAGGCGTAGAATTAAAGCGCTTAAGACCATACTGAATGCGTTAGGTCTCGATGAAGAGAGAGTCTGGTTGAGATGGATAAGCGCTTCGGAAGGCGTTAAGTTCGCCGAGACGATGAAAGAAATAACCGAGGAAATGGAAAAGAAAGGTCCTAATCCTCTGAAAAAACAGTGGACGGTCTAGACAGGAGGATATGGTGCGTAACGCTATTTTAGATACAAGCAAAGATGGAATGCTGGAGGTAATAAGAGGATTTTTAAAAGGACTGCTTGAGAAAGAACTGGTAAATGCAATCTTAGTCCCGGTTGAACTGCCTTCGGGGAATAACGTAGTCCAGACACTTGTCAGTAATCCGGAAAAACTTAATTCAGCCAATCCTCTCGCGCCGGTACTGCCGGTAAATTCAGCCCGTATAGTATCGTCGATCACCAGGACCGGGTCGAGCCAGAGGAAGATCGCGGTTGTCTTACGGTCATGCGAGTTAAGGGCGGTCATCGAACTGGCCAAATTAAAACAGGTAACACTCGATAATCTTCTGATAATCGGTATAGACTGCTACGGAACATACTCGATCAACGATTACAGCAATCTGGCTGAAGAAGGAAAATCTCCGACAGAGATCGTGCTTGGTAACATAAAAGACGGAAAAGAGGACGAGTTACTTAGAGAAGCCTGTCAGGTATGCGAGTATTTCTATCCCATGAATGCGGATATTGTTATCGGACTTGTCGGAATGGATACCGATAAAGCGGTACTGATACAGGCAGCCTCCGAACAGGGTGAAAAAATTCTTGAAGCTATGGAACTCCAGGAAGGCAACGATAATCAAACACGCCAGGCGGCTATTAAAAAACTTGCCGCGGAAAGAACCGCCAGGAAAGACGAATTGTATGGTAAAACCAGAGAGAAAGTAACTGGAGAAGAAAAGCTCCCGACGATATTCGCTAAATGCGTGAACTGTCATAACTGCCGCGATGCCTGTCCGATCTGTTACTGCCGCGAATGCCTGTTCGATTCGCCTACTTTCGAATTCGGCGCCGATAAGTACCTGGACTGGGCAGAGAAAAAAGACGCTCTGAGAATGCCTACCGATACCCTGCTTTTTCACCTTACCAGGTTGAATCACATGGCAAGCTCGTGCGTCGGCTGCGGCTTATGTCAGGAAGCATGTCCCAATGAAGTACCGGTATTCAGTATATTCCGGATGGTCGGCGACAAGGTTCAGGAAGTGTTCGAGTACGTCCCTGGCAGGAGTCTGGAAGAAGAAATGCCGTTATCAACCTTCAGGGAAGACGAATTACAGGAGGTCGGCTACGAGTAGCGTCAGGATTAAAGATTCCACAGGGATTCAGCCTGTCGACGCCGGGTTTGCTCAACAGGTAAAAGAGATCGGTAATTTTCCGCTGGATCGGTGCTACCAGTGCTTCACCTGTACTCTTGGATGCCCGGTAGCCAGATACATGGATATCAAACCTGACCAGATTGTCAGGATGGTTCAGCTCGGTCTAAAGCAACAGGTTCTTACCTGTGAAGCGATATGGATATGTTGCGCCTGCGAGACCTGCGTTACCAGGTGTCCCAACGAAATAGATATACCAAAGTTGATGGATACGTTGAAAGAAACAGCTATCCGGGAAAAGGTAACCGGTAAGAATAAGATAATACCGAAATTCCACCAGGATTTTTTGTACCCGATAAAGATATTCGGCAAACAGTATGAACTGGGCCTTATCGTTTACCAGGTGTTGAAGACACTGGATTTTGGCGACCTGGGGCTGGGTATTAAGATGATTCTGAGAAACAAGCTGTCGTTCCTTCCGGGCAGGATAAAAGGATTGAATCAGATTCGCAGGATATACGAGAAGACGAAGCAGGATTAACGGGGGGATACATTGAAGTACGCATATTATCCGGGTTGCAGCCTTGAATCGCAGTTGGCCAAAGAATTCGATCTTTCAACGCTTGCGGTTTCAAAGGCGCTGGGTATCGAGCTTGAGGAACTGCACGACTGGAATTGCTGCGGCGCTTCCTCCGGGCACAGTACCAATATGGCTCTGAACCATGCCATAGTGGGCAGGAACCTGGCTCTTGCGGAAAAACAGGGACTGGATATCGCCGCGGCCTGTCCCGCCTGCTATTTGCGGCTCAAGCACACACGTCACTCCGCTCTGGAAGATCCGGATGTCAAATCCAATATGGTGGATGCTATCGATATGCCTTATGAAGGCCGGTATGACGTGAAGCATGTACTCGACATAATAGTGAATGATGTCGGGCTCGATGCCATAAAAGAAAAGATCGTAAAACCTCTCACCGGATTGAAACTGGTATCATATTACGGGTGTGTCCTGGTTCGACCGCCAGACATCGTTGGGTTTGACGATCCGGAAAATCCCCAGTCGATGGATAATCTGCTTTCTGTGCTCGGTGCCGACGTACGCGACTGGTCAGGAAAAGTAGAATGCTGCGGCGCAAGTCTGGCATTGACGAAACGGGAAATAGTCATCGACCTGGTACAAGATCTGGTCAAGATGGCGAAGGATGTCGGAGCGGATGCAATCGTAGCTGCCTGTCCTCTCTGCGATATGAACGTGGACGGCAGACAGAAGCTGTCGAGTGATGCGATACCGGTATTCTACTTCACAGAACTGATGGGTCTGGCGATGGGTCTTCCCGGTACCGGCAAGTGGTGGGGGAAGCACATCATTTCACCAAAGAAATTACTGAAATCTCATCACCTTATCTAAGAAAATAATCGCTCATTGACACCTATGATAAGATACTTCTATTATTAACCATGCGTCGAAATACTATAACCCGAATTCTCGCGTTAGGCGGGATTATCGCCCCACCACTCATGATCACACTCATCTTTGTGGCTGCAGCCGGTACACCTGGATACAACCATATACACGATACCATTAGCAAACTGAGTGAACAGGGCAGCGCAAGTCCGGAATTGATGACAATCGGATTCATTGCCTACGGCATCCTGGTTATTGGTTTCTCCTATGCTTTATACATCCATTTACGGCATGGTGTCAGGGCTCATATAGCCTGGGTAGCGTTCATGATTTACGGATTATGCATGGTACTAGCAGGATTTTACCAGGATATACCTGGCGGTGAAGGAGTTCCGCTTAACCCTGAAGGTATCGCGCATAATGCAGTTATCATTACCTCCTGTATTTCTTTCCTTATCGGGATGTGGGCATTTGCCGGAAGTGTGTACCGCAGACCTTCCTGGTTCGGTTTCACATGGTTTACTATCATAGCATCTTTCATAGGACTCGTATTTTCCATTATATTCGCCGTTCAGTCGTATGTACC
>MGML01000164.1:8842-9696 GCA_001796415.1 Chloroflexi bacterium RBG_13_46_14 | reverse complement strand
GCCGGAAGCCTATATCCCTCACCGGGACCTTTATATAGAAAAGGAAACGGAGATCAATGAGGAGATCGACAAACTCCGCCACTCAGCTACTCGGGCACTCCTCGATCGGCGGGATGTCCTGATTGTAGCCTCTGTTTCCTGCATCTACGGCCTGGGCGATCCCGAAGAATACAGGCAGTTCATCGCCACTATTAAAAGAGGAGAACATTACGGCCGGCAGCAATTATTGCGGCAGCTGGTCGATATGCAGTACGCCAGGAACGAATTCGACCTGGCGCGCGGTTTCTTCCGCCTTCGCGGCGATACGCTGGAAATACGGCCGGCATACGAGGAACTGGCTCTAAGAATAGAATTCTTCGGCGATGATATTGAAAGAATCGTTTCACTCGATCCCCTGACCGGTGAGATACTCAGCGAAATGGACGAAGTGAATATCTTCCCCGCCAAGCATTTCGTCACCCGACGTGAAAAGATGGTAAGAGCCATCGAGCAGATCAAGCTTGAACTCATCGACCAGGTAAAGTATTTTAACAAACAGGACAAGGTTATCGAAGCAGCGCGGATCGAAGCCCGTACCAATTATGATATCGAGATGCTGACAGAAGCGGGGTACTGCTCAGGCGTGGAAAATTATTCCCGGATACTGGCCGGGCGTCCCCCGGGGAGTTCACCCTTCACCCTGCTGGATTACTTCCCCAAGGACTTCCTGCTGATTATCGACGAGTCGCACATTACCCTGCCCCAGATAAGGGGTATGTTCAAAGGTGACCGTTCACGCAAGCAGACGCTGGTCGATTACGGGTTCCGCCTGCCCTCCGCTCTTGATAATCGTCCCCTGAACTTCGAGGAGTTCC
>MGML01000164.1:6271-8743 GCA_001796415.1 Chloroflexi bacterium RBG_13_46_14 | reverse complement strand
GAGGTTGAAACCCTGGAAAGAGTGGAGATCCTGCGCGACCTGCGTCTTGGCGTTTATGATGTCGTCGTTGGTATAAACCTGCTAAGAGAAGGACTGGACCTTCCGGAGGTAAGCCTGGTTGCGATACTGGATGCCGACAAGGAAGGATACCTGAGAAGCCGGGTATCCCTGATACAGACCATGGGGCGGGCGTCGCGGCACATTGATGGCCACGTTATACTGTATGCGGATACCATCACTCATTCAATGAAAATGGCGATGGATGAAACCCAGCGTCGCCGTAAAGTACAGGAAGATTATAATCGACAGAGAAATATCACTCCACAGGGTATCCGGAAAGCCATAAAAGATATAACGGAACGTGTGAGAGAAGTTGCCGAAACCCGGACTCCTTATACCGCTTCACCCGCCAATAAAGAAGACACGTTACGCCTTATAAAAGACCTTGAAACGCAGATGAAGATAGCCGCAAAGAACCTTGACTTCGAGAAAGCGGCGCTTCTTCGCGACAGGATAGTCGACCTGAGAAAAGAATTCGATTTTGCGGAGATAAAAGGTGGACGAAGAATACAGAGAAATACGACAGGAACAGCGCGAAAGAAAGCTTACAAGTAAACGGGAGCGGGTCAGAAAACACGGCCGGAACCTTGCCCGGTTATATAAGGAAGCCATCGTTAAGCGGATAAACAAACTCAGGTCGGACAAGCAAAAAGGCCGCGAACCACCTGCGTAACCATTATCAGGTGTTCTTACTGATACCGCCTCTATATTGTTTTGATAGGTGGCTGTAATAATGTCCGAAGAAAACCCGATACAGATTCTCGCCGATACCGAAGAAGATATAGCCAGATTGTATGAAGCTTATGCAGAGAAAATGCCGGAACACGAAGAATTCTGGTTCGGGCTGGTCCTCAAGGAAGCCGACCATTCGAACCTGGTCCACAGCCTGATCAATAAACTCGATATCAAGTCGATTACTTTTACTTCCGACCCCGAAGTAATAAATAAGCTGAAAGAGTTTCGTGATTTCCTGGTCGAAGAAAAAGAAAAGGTGAAAAAAGAGGATTTATCCTTTTCCGATGCTCTTCAGGTAGCTGTCGCTATCGAGAACTCCATAATAAAAAACGGCATCTATCACCTGTATACGAACCCATCCATTAAACTTCAATACCCTTCTGTAAACATGGGATGTGAGGATAAAAATGCCCTACTGTCCAGAATGCCGTGATGAATTCCAGGACTGGGTCGAGGAATGCCCGGACTGCAAGGTGAAGCTTGTCGATGAGTTGCCCCCGCTTCCTGAAGAAGTAATCAGGGAAGGCGACCTGGTACACGTCGCCACCGCCCCGAATGAAATAGAAGCCCGGCTGTGGAAAGGCATACTCGAAGACAACGGCATTCAATCGATGATAAAGGTAGCCGAGTCACTTAACCTGTACCTCTCTCCCCTCGCTCTCAGGCACAGGCTCTACGTCCTCGAAGAAGATGAACAAAAAGCCCGTGAAATACTTGGCGGCGCCATCACCTTCGAGCCCGAATACGAAGACGAATAAAATCCCGGCGAAGATTCACCTCTAGTGGAAACAAGTTCCTCTCTCTTAACAAATATTACTGTATTACTGACTGCCGCCAATCTATTTCCTTCCCTCGCCCTTTGCCTATTCTGGCAACCTTTCTACATCCTTAAAAACGAAACCTTGACCACCTCGAATCCTATTTTTAAGTCTCTCCCTTCCCTTCTCAAGGGAAAGGGCTGAGAGTCTGCAGCAGTTCGCCTTAGCGAACGCAGGCGGAAGACGGAAGAGGGTTGGGTTTATTAAGAGAATCCTTTTATAAGACGTTATAGTCAAAAAAACTATCTCTTATGAACCTCCGGATTAACGCAATTCGGCAGCGGTTCGCCCCGCAGACTCGCGATGATATTATCGGCAGCCATCAACGCCATTTTCTCCCGGGTAACGACGCTTCCGCTGCCTGTATGAGGAAGGATTATCACGTTATCCAGTGTCAGCAGCGGATCATCGGATGGAATCGGCTCGACTTCGGTCACGTCCAGACCTGCAGCGAAAATCTTCCCGGATTTCAAGGCTTTATACAGGGCTTTCTGGTCGACCACCGGACCACGTGACGTATTTACAAGAACCGCTGTCGGTTTCATCTTATCGAGTTCTCTCTCACCTATCAAGTAATGAGTATTTTCATTTAATGGAACATTGATACTGATAAAATCGGCTTCTGCCAGCAACTCGTCAAGCATAGATACCCTCTTGAGTCCCAGTTCCTTTTCTGTTTCGGCAGGTGCTTGAGTTCGACTGTGATAGATTACCTTCATATCGAAGCCCCTGGCTCGCCTGGCTATTTCCTTGCCAATTCTCCCCAGACCGATAATTCCAAGCGTGGCATGGTGGATATCCTGTCCCATCATCAACCCGGGCCCCCATGTTTTCCACAGACCTTTCCGTGTAAATTTAT
>MGML01000164.1:0-6187 GCA_001796415.1 Chloroflexi bacterium RBG_13_46_14 | reverse complement strand
TACCAACAGGTATTCCTCGCCTGGTAGCTTCCTTAATATCGATATTGTCATAACCGACTGCCAGGTTACTTATCACTTTCAGCTTTGGAGCCGAATCCATAAGAGCGGCATCTACCATATCCGTTAAAAGCGACAGCAGCCCTTCGACATTACGCACCTTCTCAGTCAACACCTCATAAGATGGAGGAAGTTCATCCTGCCAGACTTCTATATCGGCGGCTTCAGAAAGCTTCTCAAGGGCTTTTTCGGCAATAATTCGGGACACGAATACTCTGGGTTTGGACATTTCCTACCTATGAATGATTATTTATGAGATGAATATAACGATCGTTGGATTAAAGAGAACTGAAAAGCTCCTTAATCCCTTCTCCCTGCTGGCGGCACCAGCCCGCCAGTGTGAACATATCCCAGCCGATGCAGAAGTGACGGACACCCATTTCGATGAACGGTTTTGCCTGCTCGAAGCTTCCCACCTCGATTCGGGGATGTGTACCTCTCTCCAGGGCCATCTTTATCATCTTTTCATGCGCGCCCTGGACTTCAGGGTCTCTTGCCTGTCCCGGCTTACCGATGCTTATCGAGTAATCGGAAGAACCGAACTGTACCATGTCCACGCCCTTCACGGACAGGATTTCCTCGAGGTTATCCATGGCGCCCTTCTTCTCTATCATGATGGCGATAACCACGTTGTCCATCGCCTTCGTCCATTCTTCCAGGCTGGCATATCCGCCGTATCCGGTGCTTCGCCGGGTGCCGAAACCGTGTACGCCACCCGCCTCAGGCGTCTCAGCCCTGACGTAGCGAATGCACTCTTTAACGTCGTCAGCGCAGCGGCAGTCCGTGAAAAGTACGTTCTGTATACCAGCGTCTATCGACCTCATCGCGATAAATCCCCGGGTCTGTTCTTCCACTTTCATCATCGATGACATCTGAGGAAATAATTCAATCGCCCTACCGAAATTATCCAGTTGTTCGAGTGAAAAGGGAGAGTATTCGCCGACGTACTCTATATAATCGAAAACTCCGGAATGACCGATAACCTCGACCACTCCCGGCCATGGACACATCACGTGAGTGCCTATCGTCGGTTTTCCATCATTTAACAGTTCTCTCAACCGGTTATTCTTCATTTTCCTGTCATCCTCTCTTTTTCACATCGGTTACACATCGCTGATTATTCATCGTCATCATAGTCTTCAAGGAATTTATCGCCATCATCCAGGCCATCTTCTTTCTCCCATTCAGCCATTTCCATTTCAAGCTGGTCCATAATACGCGCCGCGCGTGGATAGCCGATATGGAGTCGTCTCTGCAGGAAAGACGTGGAGATAGTATCATGGTTCCGTGCCAGGTCTCTGGCCTCGTTCATCAGCGAGTCTTCAGGATGTCCTCCTTTCCCGACGGGAGATGTCAGTACCAGTTCATCCGGTTTGAGGAGAGGAATCACGTCACCTTTCTTCTGGTTACCCCAGAAATATACCAGCCTTTCAGCTTCAGCATCGGACACGTAGCATCCCTGCAGGCGCTTCGGCTTGGATGCTTCGGTAGGCAGGAAAAGCATATCGCCGCTGCCCATGAGTTTTTCGGCACCGCCGATATCGAGAATGGTGCGAGAATCTACCTGTGAAGTGACGGCAAAACTAATACGCGTCGGGAAATTTGCTTTAATAAGACCGGTAATAACATCCACTGACGGTCGCTGTGTTGCCACTACCAGGTGAATTCCGACAGCCCTGGAAAGTTGTGCCAGACGACACAGTATCTGCTCCACCTCGTCGCCACCTGTCATCATAAGGTCGGCGAGTTCGTCTATGACCAGTACCAGGTAGGGCATCCTTTCCTCACCTTCCCTGTTCTTGTTATAACCATCGATATTACGTTTGCCGGCTGAAGCCAGGATCTGGTATCTATTATTCATCTCCCGCCCCAGCCAGCGGAGAGCTTCGATCGCTTTGTCAGCTTCAACGATTACGGGAGCCGCGAGGTGAGGAATACTGTTGAATGTCGTTAGCTCTACCCGTTTGGGATCTATCATAATGAACCTGACATCAGAAGGAGTATTACTCATAAGCAGGCAACAGACAACAGCATTAAGACAGACCGTCTTACCGCTTCCTGTCGCACCTGCGATAAGCAGGTGAGGCATTTTAGCCAGGTCGCCGGCAACCGCTTCTCCTCCGGCACCCTTTCCGAGAGCCAGGGCAAGGTTCGATTTGGCCTGCAGTTTCTGGAATGCGTTCGTTTCGATTACGCCGCGTAAGCTGACCACTGTAGAAATGGTGTTTGGAACTTCAATACCGACGATAGCTTTACCGGGTACCGGAGCTTCTATCCTGATACTGGGAGCGGCAAGTGCCAGGGCAAGGTCATTCTGCAGAGAGGTTATCCGGTCGACCTTGACTCTTATCTTGGATACTTCTTCCTGCCTTACAATCGTCTTGCCGTCCTTATCTTTTTCCTTGACTTCCCGTATCTTCCTGTCCCAGCCCGGTTCGATGCCAAATTGCGTCACTGTAGGACCTGCGTTTATCTGGACTACTTTAGTCTCGACTCCATAACTGGCAAGAGCTTCTTCTATCAGCCTGGCCCTCTCCGCATTATCGGCCTGGCTGAACTGTATTTCAGGAGATACGTCCAGTATTTCAATTGGCGGAAGCTTCCATCCATCGATTACAACCAGATCCGGAGATTCACCGTATTTTCGCCATACGTCCTGGGCTACCTGCTTCAGGTCTTTCTGAACTGGTTCTTCTTCTATTTCAGCTTTTTTGGCTCTGGCTGACTCGGTTCCAAACTCCGGTACAGGTAATGGTCTGGCTCTTTCCTTAACCTTCTCTTGGAGAACCTCGATTGAAGGTTTGTCATCTTCTTCAGCCCCGAAAGGCCTGCGTGCTTTTTCACGTTTCGGTGTTATCTGGGAAGATGGATCGAATATCTCATAGTGTTTCTTGATATCGCGTTCCTTCATAGGTTTGAAACCGGGTCTCTTTATCTGGGCGATCAACCAGAACATCGAACTCGATGCAATACTATAACACCCTCTCGGAAATAATAGGACAACACCGGCGATCAGCAGTAAAAGAACTCGGAATACTCCTCCAAGGTCTGTCCCTCCAACGATGCCGAGTCCAACCTTTCCTCCAAGACCTATCGCCGTAAGAACGCCCTTACCGGGAAACAGCCCCAGAACCCCCCACAGGAAGAAACAGAGGACAATGCCGGCAAGCCACCGGTTCCAGTAGGTTATGAACAGAGATAATTTCCTCTTGAAGATAACCGTTACCAGAGTAATCGCTGCTGCGAGCAGAATCAATATACCCCAGCCAAAAGTCCTGAATATGTTTTGCTCGTACCATGTTGTGATATTTCCCCACTGCCAGGCAATCACTGCAATTATCGCGGCAATGAGTAAGATCTGCCATACCGGGGTCAACGTAAAAAAGTGGAGAATATTCCTAAATACCGATCTCCTGGGTTTCCCGATCTTATCTGCTTTTTTCTTAGCCTTAGCCATTTGATCCTCTTGCAGTCAGTCATACCTTGACCATGAAAGGCAGGACCATAGGCCTGCGTCTCGTCTGGTCGTAATAATATTTGTTAAGTGTATCTTTTACCTTTGTGTTTACGAAACTCCAATCAGCCAAACTGTCATTCCCGTGATCAAGAGCATTCGCTACCAGGTCGCGGCTTTCATCGAGCATGTCTTTTGCTTCCCTGGTGTCGACGAATCCCCGGGAAACGATGTCGGGACGCCCTACAAGCTTTCCTGTCTGCCGGTTGACTGCTATGATAACCATGACTATCCCGTCCTTGGACAGCATACGCCTGTCGCGTAAAACGACGCTGCCGATATCGCCGACGCTTAGACCGTCGACGTATACATTACTGGCAGCGATCTTGTCCGTGATTTTCGCGGATTCAGGGTTGACTTCCAGCTTGTCGCCATCTTCAAGTACGAATATATTTTCTTCTGGTATACCCATCGATTTTGCCAGCCTCGCATGGTAACTCAGGTGTCGGTA
Organism: Chloroflexi bacterium RBG_13_46_14; assembly: GCA_001796415.1. Next base: position 2,165 of record MGML01000164.1, on the reverse strand, counting down.
TTCACCGTGGACAGGTACGAAAAATTTCGGTTTGACTATATTAAGTAGCAGCTTCAACTCTTCCTGGCTGGCATGACCGTGGACATGCACCGGTAGAATCTTGTCATACAGGACTCGCGCTCCCTGCTTCAGGAGATTATCGATCGTTCGGTTCACTACCGCTTCATTACCCGGAATTGGCGTAGCCGAAATCACGACAGTGTCACCTTTAATGATCTTTAACTGCCTGTGATCGCGGTTGGCCATGCGCACCAGTGCTGACGTAGGCTCACCCTGGCTTCCGGTCGTAACGAATACTATCCTGTTATGAGCAAGACCTTTCAATTCATCGATACGGGCAAGAACTCCGTCAGGAGAGTGAAGATACCCCAGATCAAGAGCCATTTTCACGTTGTCACTCATGCTCCGACCGATAATGAACACCCTTCTGTCGTGCTTGGCCGCCGCGTCTATGATCTGCTGAATGCGCGAGATAAGCGACGAAAAGGTAGTAATTATAACTCTCCCCGGCGCGTCTGCTATCACTCTTTCCAGCGCTTCTCCCACAACTCTTTCCGAAGGCGTATAACCGGGTAATTCCGCGTAAGTGGAATCGGACATCAGCAGGAGTACCCCTTCAGCGCCAAGCTGTGCCAGCCTGGAAAGGGCGGTCGGTTCGCCGCTTACCGGCGTATAGTCCAGTTTGAAATCGCCGCTGTGAACAAGGGTACCGACCGGTGTTTCGATAATCAGGCCGGCGGAATCCGGAATGCTGTGGCATACCGGGAAAAACTCTACCGTAAATTTACCCAGTTTGATCTTGACGCCGAACTGGGCTGTCTTCAGATTCGCTCCTGTCAAAGCCCTGCGTTCTTTCAGCTTTACCTGGATAAGCCCGCGTGTCAGTTTCGTCGCGTAGATCGGAACATCCAGCTGGGGAAGGATAAAAGGAAGAGCTCCAACATGATCTTCATGACCATGGGTAATAACAATGCCTCTGATATTTTCACGCTTATCCAGTAGATAATTGATATCGGGAATAACAAGGTCGATTCCCAGCATTTCCTCTTCCGGGAACATGAGTCCGGCATCAATGATGAGAATATCGTCTGCGTATTCCAGCACCATCATATTCTTGCCGATTTCACTCAATCCGCCGAGTGGAATTATTTTCAATCTTGGTTTAGCCATTATATATGTGTTTTTACCTCTGTTATTAGAATCTTGCTGAAAGGGTAATTACATGTCGAACATAGTAAGCTGCTGCGGTTCCGGTATCTCTTCTTCCACTTCCTCTTCCCGCTCAATCAGCGCCGGTATCTTCTTCATGTCCGCCATTATCATCTCTCGCAGGGCTGCCTGGTGGAGAGCTGCCGCCGGATGATACATGGCAAAGTAGATAACACCGTCCTGCTTAACCGCCGTGCCGTGTATCTTGCTGATGGATTTACCCGGAAAGAACATCGACATCGAGTAACGTCCGAGAGTCACGATTATCTTCGGTGATATAATCTCTATCTGGCGTTCCAGCCAGCCTCGGCAGTTCCGTATCTCTGCAGGCAAAGGATCGCGATTACCGGTCGGACGGCACTTTATGACATTGGCAATATAGACCTGCTCGCGTTTTAAACCTATCGATGCAATAAGTTCGTCGAGAAATTTACCCGCCTGGCCTACGAACGGACGACCCTGCTGGTCTTCATGATATCCCGGCGCTTCACCGATGAAAAGAATATCCGCGTCCTCCGCTCCTTCACCTGGCACCACGTTCGCGCGGAACCTGGCTATTTCACACTGCTGACAGAGTGCGATTTCCTTATACAGTTCAGTCAGTGCTGACATCGTATCACAGACCTGGAAGTTGGTACCCTTCCGTCTTTTCGCCTATATTAGCATTTTATTTATGTGAAGTCAATTCTAATGCAGATGTATACTCAATATTGACTTGTGTTAATCAGACCAGCCACAAATTTTTATTGACACAAAATCATGCCGGGTTGTAGACTTCAAGTGGGAGGAAACATGAGTTCTTTAAGTCAAAACGACCCCGAAGTCAGTCGTATCATAAACCAGGAATTAAAAAGGCATAACGAAACACTCGACCTTATAGCCTCGGAAAATTACCCGAGCAAAGCTGTATTCGAGGCCGAAGCGTCCGTTTTTACCAGCAAATACGCTGAAGGCTA
>MGML01000163.1:4313-5019 GCA_001796415.1 Chloroflexi bacterium RBG_13_46_14 | reverse complement strand
ATCCCTGAAGATATCATCGCTATGCTGAATGAGCGTAGCGGCGGACAGGAGGACATACCAAAGGTATCACTCAATTCAGCCGACTGGGACTGGGACACTTCGTTATGGACGGGAGAGTCCGTTTCGGAGAGAATAGATTCTCTGGGAAATACGCTGAAATTCCTGGCGGTCAACGGACTTATCAGCCTGGGAGTTGCCGCCTTGCTTCTGTATCTTGGAGTATTGATCGCTAAAGTGACACCTCACCCACTCTGGCTGGCACGGTTAAGAAGCATATTTCGCCTGGTGATTGTCAGTGGTGGCGTCAGCGTTCCCATATTCGCCGTCAGCGTTATTGTATCCCTGTGTGTTCTGACAGGCTGGGATCAGGGAACAGGTGATCCTCCTCCTTCAATGGAATTCTGGTCGGTATTTCTGCCGGCAGTGATACCGGTATGGCTGATGGTACAGGCAGGTCATGATGTCTTATCAACCACGCCGCAAGATACTCCGGTCCTGATACTAATACGAAACTTAGCTCTAAAAATGATAATATCACTTCTCCGGATGACGGGACTGATGCTGGTTATTTCAATGGTGTTAAGGGTAATTCTTGAACCTGGACTCGGCTCTGTTCTCAGAGACAGCCTGCTGATGAGAGATTATCCGGTAATCTTCGCAATCACCTGGATCTTCGCGATAATCATCGTACTGGTGAAGCTGGTCG
>MGML01000163.1:4128-4231 GCA_001796415.1 Chloroflexi bacterium RBG_13_46_14 | reverse complement strand
TCTGACAGTTATTCTAATAAATCCTATACCCGATCATAATGTAATGGTTATAACAATCACTGTTTGCCTGATTCTACTTCCAAGAACCACGGCCATGATCCTC
>MGML01000163.1:0-4080 GCA_001796415.1 Chloroflexi bacterium RBG_13_46_14 | reverse complement strand
TTGCAGTGTGGGTTATGACCGGCAATGCACTGCTCGAAAAATTCGGTTTCCGCACGAAAATGGTATGGGCGAAGGCGATAGAGTAATGACGTTTAATAGTCGTCTTCTATATCGCTATCGCTGACCTGTCGAATAATAGGCTCATTTTTTTCACGTTTGCGAGCTTTTGTAAAATCCGCTTTATCGATCGTTTTCCTGAGTTTGTCGATATTACCTTCAGTGATAACAGCCATTACTCCGGCTTCCCACAAAGCTTCGAGTTCACCGGAAGAAATCTTTACCGGAATGTGGGCAAGCAACGGTTTTTTCGGCAAACCGCCGAGTCTCTGCAGAATCATCAGATCATACCACGTTAAGGAATTAACATTTCCCAGCCCGACAGATACAAGAACAGCATCTATCGGCAGTTCTACTATCGATCGTAATACAGAATCGCTGATCGCTGTATCTATCTCTAGTACTTTCCCTATATCTTGTACTTCAATTATCTCCAGTGGTGTGCTTTCGGCAGGAAAGACTATAAAATCACATCCGGCATCTTTCAACTGTTTCAAGTCTTTCTGCCGGGCACCTTTCAGCCATGCACCCCAGGGAATGTCACCCGGCATTCCGGATACTGATTCAGGCTCGATACCTTTTTCCCGGACATCAAGTAATACGGTATCTGCCCCGGATTTATCTGCTTCACCCTTTGATACGAGTGACACCAGTTGAATTTTCCTTACCATAGAAGCTGCCTGATCTCTCCTGAATCCGATAGGTGTAGACTCGAGACGGGTCAGTTTGTTTAGTGTATCTATAAATTTACTCATCGCTACCTCAATCCCTGGTATTCTAGTGATTTTTCATATATTCAAGCGCAGCCTTTACTCCGGCTCCTGGTTCAACCTTGTAACCTTCGGCTGCCATCATCATCTCAAGACTTGCCAGTACAAGTAGTACGTTTTCGGGATTCGATGAATATCCCATCAGACCGATACGCCATACCCGTCCCTTCAGCGGACCTAGCCCTCCACCAATTTCAAGGTTAAATCCATTCAGTAAACCTTTTCGTACCGCTGCGTCGTCCACGCCGGAAGGTATTCGTACCGTGGTCAGCATACTGAGACGGTGTCCTGCCTGGGCATGAAGTTCAAGTCCCATTGCTTCAAGTCCTGCTTTTACGGCATCACCATGCAACTGGTGACGTTTAATCCGCTTCTCCATACCCTCTTCAAGTACCAGCCGTAAGGCTTCGTAAAGGGCATATACCATCGAAATAGGCGCAGTATGATGGTAGAATCTATCGTTCGTCCAGTATGTTGAGAGCAGCGAGAGATCAAGATACCAGCTTGGTACTTTTGTATTGCGATTAGTAACTACATCCAGAGCTTTCTTGTTCACTGTGAACGGAGCCAGACCTGGAGGACATCCCAGGCACTTCTGAGATCCGCTGTAACTGATATCTATTCCCCAGTCGTCTATTGCCAGTTCCGCGCCGCCAAGCGAGGTAACCGTATCCGCAAGAAACAAGGCATCGTACTCTTTAGCCAGCTTTGATATTTCCTCCAGTGGCTGAAGTACGCCGGTTGAAGTCTCGGCATGAACCACCGCTACCATCTTAACCCTTTTTTCTGCCTTAAGAGCGGCTTCTATACCAGCGGGATCGACTATACTGCCCCACTCGGCCGGTACCTCGACTACCCTTGCTCCGGATCTCACCGCATTTTCAACCATTCGGGCGCTGAAAAATCCGTTGACGCCGATAACCGCGACATCCCCCGGCTCAAGGAAATTGATAAAACCGGCTTCCATTCCTGCCGATCCCGTACCCGATATAGGGAAGGTAAGAACGTTCTCGGTACGAAATACCGTTCTTAGCATTTTTACGGTATCTTCCATCACGGAAATAAAATAAGGATCGAGATGACCTACCATGGGTGCCATCATAGCCATCTGCACGCGGGGATGGATATTGCTGGGGCCCGGTCCCATGAGAATCCTGGTTGGAGCATCGATTTCATTGTACTTCGTGTCAGACAATGATAAGCACCTCCTCTGTTTACTCGAATAATGGAAACATTATATATGTTTTTATAATCGAATGAAAAGTCGACCGACTGTTCGGCGACTAATTCGTACTATGCCTGCCGGAGACTACGTAAAATATCACGGAAAGCTGGTCTCTTACCGTACATCAGCAGGTAGGTTCTGAATATCTTGGTACCTGTAAGGAAAAGCGCAATTATACTCGCTATCAATAAAACCATGTTGAGAACTATCTGCCATACCGGTATCTCACCGACGGCAAGTCGGATAATCGAAGACATCGGGGCAGTTACGGGAAAAAGCGTTAAAAACGTAGTAAGTGCATGATCGGTGTTTTCAACCATGAAGGATATCAATATGAGAGGTATCGCCGCCGGCATGATGAAGAAAAAGGAGAGCTGCTGGCCGTCCCTGTAGGTGGGTACTATCGCTCCGATGCAGGAAAAAACAACCGCGAATAACAGATATCCGAGGACAAAATAGCACAATCCGAATCCTATCAGCCTTCCCGGTATCTCCAGACTGGCAAACATTCCGCCGATAGTGGAAGAAGCCATCCCCGCAACAATGAATGCGGTAACGAACCAGAACACAATCTGTAGAAATCCAGCGGCTCCCAGGCCTATAATCTTACCCAGCATTAACTGCTTCGCTGAAACAGATGAAAGCAGTATCTCCATTACCCTGTTTTCTTTCTCGTCTCCCAGTCCTTCTATAAGGGTAAATGCCGCTGAAAGCACTGCAATCCAGAAAAGCATCATGAAGATATACGGAACCAGGAATACGCTGACGACTCCACCCTGCTCAGTGGATACCTCACCGGTTTTCTCCAGCCTTATGCTGTTGAACCACGCAGGATCGTTCGCTCTCTCCAATAAATCGTCTTCCAACTGGTCTTTTAAGAGGTTATATAGGAGAAAATTACTGATCTCGTAACGGACCGTACCGGACATCTCAAGTTCTCTTTTCAAGGTGAACCGGTCGATCTGTCCGGTGGTGATATAATCCGGAGGAATCACAAAGAACTCGTCGATATCTTCCGCTGTCAGGGCAAGAGTTGCGTCCTCAGGAGAATCATATTGTACAAGTTCGATTTCAACAATCTGGCTGGTGTCGACAAATCCTCCGATCTGATCAACGTAACCGATTTTCGGAATCTCGTCTTCCTCTTCCCCGGTTGTAATGTTCTGAAATATCTGGTAGCCGCCTATGGCAGCAAATGAGAGAAGAGGAAAAAGAAGAGATATGATAATATACCCCTTTTGTTTAACGAGACCTACAAATTCGTGTTTAATTACTCTAAGGATTTTATCCATTACTCTTCTCCCGCCATCTGGATAAAGATATCATTCAAACTGGGAGTCGATATCTCGAACCTGTTTACTTTTGTACCTTTCTCGACTAACTGTGAAAGAATGTCCTGCGCGGAAAAACCGGAATCCATGAATAACTCCGTGTGATCGCGATAGTCATTACGCCGTACAATACCCGTCAGTGGGGGTAATTCTCCCTCATGTTCGAGTAATATTGAATTATTTCTAAACCTGGCTTTTATCTCTCCGATTTTCCCGTAAAGAACGTTCTTCCCTCTGTTAATCATAAATATGCGATCGCACATTTCTTCAACTTCGTTCATTCGGTGCGTGCTCATGATTATCGCCTTGCCCTGGTTTCTCAATTCCATAATGAGATTTTTCAATAGCTCAGTGTTTACCGGATCAAGGCCGGCTGACGGTTCATCGAGGATGATAAGCCCGGGATCATGGATAATCGTTACCAGAAACTGAATCAGCTGCCCCATCCCGCGGCTGAGTTCCTCAATTTTCTTGTTGGCATGCTCGAGCATTTCCACCCTGTCCAGCAGTTCTTCAGCCCTATTCCTTGCTGTACGTGTACTTATGCCCTTAAGCGAAGCGAGATAGACAATAGAGTCGATTACCTTGAGTTTCCGGTATAATCCCCGTTCCTCGGGAAGGTAGCCTATGTGGTTCTTGGTCTCGTTGCTGATTTTTTCACCGAGTACGAATATTTCACCCGTATCAGGCTTAATAA
>MGML01000162.1 GCA_001796415.1 Chloroflexi bacterium RBG_13_46_14 | reverse complement strand
GAGTTTCAGTAAATTAGGAAATGATCCAGCAGTTTCTTTAAAAACATTGCACCCGGTAGCTACGCTCCGCCTGATTCAAGCTATGATCAAAGCACGCATGGCTAGTAGGCCGATCATTCCCAAAGATATATGGCAAATTAAAGGTCTTGTGTGCAGTGGCATCGATACTACCATTTATCAGGAGGAAATAACTAATAATTGGGGGGTAAAACCTCTCGATGTTTATATTGCTACTGAAACTTGTTTTATCGCAATGCAAAGCTGGGATAAGAAAGGAATGACTCTTGTCCCATATTCCAATTTTTATGAATTTATCCCTGAAGAGGAATACTTGAGAAACCAGAGAGATGGAAACTACAAACCCAAGACTGTACTGGCAGACGAACTGGTAGCTGATAAAATTTATGAAATCGTTTTTACCAATTTTCATGGTGGCTCATTTGTTAGGTACCGAATTGGAGATTTAATTAAAGTCATATCGATCGGTGATGAAGAAACAAGCTCAACGTTGCCACAGATAGTGTTTCAAGGTCGAGCTGATGATATAATCGATATTAGCGGCTTTGTTCGTCTCAACGAAAAAGAGATATGGAATGCCATACAGAATACGTACCTACCGTACGAAGATTGGACCGTGCGCAAAGAACGTAGTGAACAGAATCCTGTATTGCATATATACCTTGAACTTGCCGGCAATCACTACGACGATCAAACAGTAGCCAGTCTCATCAATGACCAGTTTATTAATATGAGAAAAGACGATCGTAATTTAAAAGGGATGATAAACCTTGTGCCGATAAAGGTCACGTTGTTGAAGCAAGGGACGTTTCATGAATATATGAGAATTAAACAGTCAGAAGGATTTGAGATTGCCTTCCTTAAACCGCATCATATAAATCCTTCCGATGCTGTATTAGATGATTTACTGACAATAAGTGCATCGTTATAGACAATAATCATGAATGCTTTATATCTTTTTTCACCTGTGTTTGGAGTTTTTATCGGCGTCGTTTTAACATTACTGGTAATATTCCAACGCCGCCGGAGTCGTTTACATCGTCCATTTCTTACTTTTCTCGTGGCTATGACTTTATGGTCATTTACTGTCTATTACATGAGGGATAGTTTAATCGACCAGGCTCTTAAATGGGAAATGGCTATATTCGCAATCCTGCCCGTTGTTGCCGTTTCATTTTATCACTCTGTCTTATTACTCAGTTATTCTATGAAATCAAAAGTATGGCTTGTCACTGCGTATGGATTCGCAATCCTGGCAATATCGTTGACTCCTACAGGACTTATTGTAAGTGATATGAAATCGATGTGGTATGGAAACGGGTTTATTCCCGGGCTATTATTTTATCCCTATATAACAATATTATACGGTTTCATTGTCTTGGGAATTTACGAATTAATAAAAGCATACCGTTATTCGTCATCAACTATTGAGAAAAGCCGTTATTTTTACGCCACTATCGGTGCTTGCATCTGTCTGTTGGGACTCATGAGCGATGCACTCGCTTCACGAGGTTTAACAATATACCCATTAGGGGTTATCGGCAATATTGGATTCCTTCTTATTTGTAGTTATGCCATCCTAAAATACCAATTGTTCGACGTTAATATGGTAATTCGCAGGGGTGCGATGTATTTTGTTATAACCTTGGTATCGATCGGGCTCATCATAGCACTAATTTATTCTGCTTCCTTGATTGGTCTTGTAGACAGTCAATTACTTGATTGGAAAGTAATTGGTCTAATAGTAGTTATCGTTGCATTACTGCTTGTTGTGATCCGGTGGCTGCAGAACCAGTTGGATCGCCTGTTTCACCGAAGTAAATACGATTATTTACGAGCCATGCAAACATTGAATGTTAAAACCAAAGAAATTACTGATCTTGATTATATTATCGACGCACTTATTGATACCGTTATTACTACCTTAAGAGCACAAAAGGTTTTTCTCTTATTACCTGATCAACAAGAAAAAAATTTTATGCAGGTATCCTCTCATGATGATAAGTATGGTTCGATAAGTCTACCTTTTAACGGTAACCTGGCTTCGTGGCTCAGGGATAACAAGGATATTATTACACGGCAAAGTATTGATATTATGCCTCAATTCCAGGCACTCGCGATCAACGAACAGATTTTGTTGGACACACTCGAAGTAGAAATTCTTGCCCCACTAAATGTTGGAGACAGAATCACCGGTATACTGGTACTAAGCAGCAAAGAGCCGAATCACGAATATTCGATGGAAGAAATAACAATACTGAAATTATTGGTCAGCCAAATGGCAGCAACCCTGGACAACGCTCGGTTGTATATGCGAGAAAAGATGGCATATATGGATTTACAGAGAGAATACAAGGAAAGGACAGAATTTGTCGACGCACTGGTTCACGAAGTCAAGACACCGTTGACTGCTATGTTAGCGTCATCGGAACTGCTTAAAGAAGAACTGAATCCAGAATATTCTGTTCTAGGTGAACTGGCCTCGAATATGGATGATGCTGTTCAAAACTTGAATAGAAGGATATCTGAACTTGTTCAATTTACGAAACTTCAGCGTACTGAAATTACATTAAACTTACAAGATATTGATATTGGTAACGTAATTCATGAAGCCGTTGCTCAAAGTTCAGGATTAATACAGACCAGGCAACAAACCCTCGATATCGATATTCAACCTTCAATTGGTATGGTCAAATGTGATCCGGATAGAGTGGTACAAATATTGCTTAATCTCTTGACGAATGCGGTCAGGTACAGCCCTGCAGGTGATTCTTTACTTGTAAAAGCTTATCGAGAGGGCAATAATGTTATAATTGGAGTAGGCGATGGTGGACAGCAACTTACGCTGAAAGATATAGAAATACTTTTCACCCCTTATCAACAGGGAAGAAAAAAAGCAGAAGGGGGATTAGGATTAGGCCTTTATATCTGTCAACAATTAGTTAAACTCCACGATGGTAGAATATGGGTAGAATCTACTGAGAAAGGTAATGAATTTAAGTTTTCGTTACCTCTTACCGCTCGGGAGGAAATAGGTGAAAATATTATTAATTGAAGACAGCCCGGAAATTGTAAAAGGAGTAATCCTTACGTTCAAACTACGATGGTCTGACGCGGTTATCATGTCGGCTGAGAATGGCGCTGATGGGATAAAAAAGGTCGAAGATGATTCACCTGATATTATAATTCTGGATATTAATCTTCCTGATATATCAGGTTTTGATGTCTTGGAACACATTCGCCAATTTTCTGAAGTTCCAGTCATAATTCTATCCGCAAGAGATCAAGAGATTGATAAAGTAAGAGGTCTCGAAATGGGTGCAGATGATTATATTGTGAAACCTTTCAGCCCGAGTGAACTTTTAGTACGATGTCAAGCAGTGCTGCGGCGTACCGGTACACACTCTCCTGGAGGATCGGAACTCCATCCTATTAAAGCTGGTAATATATACTTGAATTTAAACACCAATGAATTTATTGTTAATGATGAAAAAATTCATCTTACTCCAAACGAGAGGCGGATACTTTATTATTTAGCCTCCAACGAGAATAAGGTGGTATCACAGGATGCTATCAAACAGTATGTATGGGGGAATGAAGCAAAATACCTCGATAATACTGCCTTGAAGCGATACATCTATCAACTCAGGCTAAAACTGGGTGATAACGCAAACGAACCTAAACTTATTTTAAACGAACGCGGTATAGGCTATCGGTTTGTTAAACCTTCCTGAATTTACCTGGATAAACAGCAGGATTTATCATAAAACTTATTATAATCAGACCAGAATAACACTGCACATTGTTGTTTCTTTACCAAAGAATGATACACTGGCGTTTCGGTATATCATTACACATGACTTGCCCGTGATCGGATCAACGGTCTGTCTATATTTGGTTTGCCAGGTTCTGATATTTCTACCCAAGTAGCACCTACTCCCCACTTAACTCTACCTTCCAACAATCGTTTTAACGACCTTTCCAGCCGTACAATAAGTCATACATGCCAAGAACAGGGTCTAAAGTAAAATAAACGAATGTTGGAATAATTCACTGAAGGGAATTAACAAAATGACAAGAGTACTATTAGTTGATGATGATTATCTATTCCTTGAATGCCTCGAACATACGCTCAGTAAAGATTATGACGATTTTCGAGTTGTTGGGAAATTAGACTTCAACGTCGATATACTCAACTGTGTGAATACTCTCAAACCAGATGTGATGATTATCGGAATTCGTCCAAATAATGATCGTGGCATCGAATATATAGAAATAATACATGAAAAATACCCTGAGGTTAAAGTGATAGCATTAGACGCCTCGGAGGACGGAAACAATCTTCCGCGGCTTATTAATGCCGGTATTTCAGCCTATCTTCTGAGAAGCTGTTCTATCTTTGAACTTGCCGATTCCATTCTTTCAGTCGTCAGTGGCGTGCAGGTACTGACGCCTTCAATGATCGGGAAGTTGATGGAGGCATTCCGGCGTCAATCCCATAATGCGCAGAATCAGGGTATATTCTCGTTAAGTGATCGAGAAAAAGAGATCCTCAAGTGGGTTGCCACCGGAGCGAGTAATAAAGAGATAGCCCAAAGATGCTACATCAGCGAGACAACGGTAAAGTCTCATCTTCGAAACATACTGAGTAAAATGGAAGTGAAAAACAGGGCGGGTGCCGTATCTCTTGCTGCGACGATGGGCATCTTACCGAAAATTTCCCGGGAAGAAGTTTCATCGTCAATATGTTAATACTTTGACCATGACTGGGGTAGAAACCGACCTGTCATCTCGAATCGTCCATTCGTGAGTCCAAGAAACTAAAATGAGAAAATAAAAACCTTCTCTCGAGTTCCCAAAGCTCATTAGTTGAATGCCTGGTAAGACGTTTCGCTTTTGTTATTCACGCTTGGTGTATCATGTATGTTAATTCTATCGCGATTATAATTTTTATTCCATTTTTGAACGTTGTTCACCCACTCGACTAATTCATCCGGACTTAGCTGAGGGCTGAGAAGCCCAGGATCATCGACATTCAGGCTTTTAAAGTGGTTTGCTGCGGTCTGCCAGTTACTTATGAGAATAGTGGGTACGTCCGTGTTTATCCGCAGACGCAGGGCGATGCTGATACCTGTCATCGAAGGCATCATAATATCATTAATTACCAGGTTTGGTTTCACTTCATTTACTAACTCGATCAGCCCTGGCTCGTTTGCTATTGCAGTATCTATCGAATACCCTCGACAACTAAAGATGTAATAGAGAGTACTGATAAATGAGGGATATTTTGATATTGCCATAATCATTCTTCCGGTATTTTCGGTCATTGTCATGACTACCGTGTCTTTTTGGGACGAGTAACTATCCTGTGCCTG
>MGML01000161.1:5462-5976 GCA_001796415.1 Chloroflexi bacterium RBG_13_46_14 | reverse complement strand
ATACTCCGGAAATTTCGTATTTATAAGGCATATGTTTCATATATAAATAAGGAGGACCTTTTAGGTCAATGAAGAAAAAACTTTCAAAAATTTTGGGCATTGGGTTGTCAATAGCTCTGGCTACCAGCCTTCTGGTAGCGGCTATACCGGCAATAGCCCTTTCTGCTCCTTCTGTTACGTTCGATTTCGGCCAGAATGTGATAAGTACAGAAAATGCTGATTATGTAATTCGTTTCAATGTTGGAAAACAGTTGACTGAAAATATGTCGATTGTCATCACGCTACCTGAAGGAACTACTGTTACAACCGCTGCAAATTTGACTGGAGCATCGATCGCAGCTGGTCCTGGCTGGATTACACCAGGCCCGGTCTGGCAAGATGCGAATGTCACTGCTAACGCAGCAGCCAACTGGACCGCTGATGCCACTTTTAGGACAATAACCAAGACGCTGGTAACCGGTGAATATATCGGCGAAAGTGCCGAGGTTAGAATATCAATTACCGGTGGTATCAA
>MGML01000161.1:4613-5336 GCA_001796415.1 Chloroflexi bacterium RBG_13_46_14 | reverse complement strand
CGGTATTGTTACGGCTTATAACTCTGCGGGTATCATGATGTGGCAAGATCATGACATTAACACTTGTATTAAGAAAGCCGGAGCTGGAGGAACAATTGAAATTGGACCGGGAACTTATGCTCAAGATGTTGTTGCCAATGTAACCGGTCAGACTCTCAAAGGGACCGGTGAGGCTGGTACGGTGATCATCGGTAGGGGCGGCAAGCTATTGATTGGTGCTGGCCCTGCCAGTCCTACCGGCACAACCGGTGTCACGGTTGACGGTCTCACGATTTCTTATTATGCTTTTGCCCCGGAAGTCGATATGGTTACTGTTAATGGTAGCGGACAATATGCAGTTATAAAGAACTGTAGTATTACTACCGGTACTAATTCGGCTGTAAATGCCGCTAATGTCACCTCGATTTCCAACACAACGATCGATACCACACTAACCGGAGCCCAAACAGGTATCATGGCTACTGCTGAAAAGCTGACGGTGACCGATTGTACGATCAAAGTTGGCGTCAGTGATACCGCCATCAAGTCTTCCGGTGGCACAACACTTGGAGCTTCATCGGTCTCCGGAACGACCATTACCGGCAGCAGCGGTGATGGTGTTTGGGTTACCAATGGCGTAATCACGATCGATAAATCCACCTTCACAAGCCTGAACACCGCTATCGACACAGATAACGGTACGGTAACGGTGAAGAACAGCGTTATAGACGGCTGTGGCGGCTC
>MGML01000161.1:3913-4607 GCA_001796415.1 Chloroflexi bacterium RBG_13_46_14 | reverse complement strand
TGGAACCGGTGACGCTATTGAAGTCGCTCTTGGAACCGTAATCATGTACAATAACACTATCCAGAACAGCGCTGCCGCCAACTGGGCGATGAATATCGCAAGCGGCACGGTCAAAGCGCACTTCAACAACATTCTTAACAATACCAAGAACATTACTACAGCGGTTGCTGCTAATGCTACCCATAACTGGTGGGGTGCAGCCAGTGGACCTGCAGCCGGCTCAACGGGTGGAGGTACTTTCCTGGCTCTCACGCCCTACCTTGGCAACAGCGTAACCGCTGCCAGCGTGGCAGTTAACGCTGCTTCACTGGCCGCCAAAGACGCGGTTGGCATGGATGTCGCTATTCTTACCGGTACTGCTCAGGTAATCGGCGTTGCCAAGTACAGCGCCAATCCTGAACTGACCCCGCCGGCTGTCATGGGGGTTGGAAAGGTCGTTGGTTACTATGACCTGTATGTAGCTGGAGCTCCTGCGAACCAGATAGTCCAGGCCAAGTTCTATGTACCGGTTACCAACTATACCAAGCTGTACTATGCCGGCGGCATCAGCGGCCAATGGTCAAAGGTTGAGAATGCCGGTGTTAATCTCGCCGCTGGATTCGTCTATGCCGACATCGGCGGTGTGACAGGCGGTCTCTCCGTGAGCGATCTCGGTGGGACCGTATTCGCAGTCGTCGAGGATAAGACGACCACC
>MGML01000161.1:2689-3839 GCA_001796415.1 Chloroflexi bacterium RBG_13_46_14 | reverse complement strand
TGGAAGACCCCGGCCACTCCATGGACAGTCGGTATCTTTACGACCGCATCTGAACCCTTACCACCCCCAGATCCGATCATAGTCAATCCGGTCAAACCTGAAGTGAATGTCGAGATACCGGCGACCAAGATAACGATCGAACCTTCATCGCCAGCTATACCCACCTATATGCTCTGGGTCATAGTTGCCGTCGGCGCGATTCTTATCATCGCTCTCATCGTTCTGATAGTCAGGACCAGGCGCGTAGTCTAGTCCCTGCTTAGGAATACATCAAGAATTTCGGAGGGTCGCTGAAAAGCGACCCTCCTTTTGTTAAGGTGAGTTCGTCAAGGGCTGTGCTAACCTCACCCCCAGTCCCCCTCTCCGTCAACGGAGAGGGGGACTGGGGGTGAGGTAATATCGAAATACTAAATCCTAAATAAATACGAATAACAAAATACAAATGTTTAAAAATTAGGAAACATCTGAAAAAGTTCCCTCTCCCCACCGCGGGAGAGGGTTAGGGTGAGGGGGTTACGCACAAATCGTTACTTTTCACCCTCACCTAACCTCTCCCGTCAAGGGAGAGGAATGTCCTGATCGATATCAAATGATGTTAAGCATAGGTTTCTTAGATATTTGATATTGTTTAGAGCTTAGAAATTAGTATTTATTATTTTTATGATTGCGGTTCATATATTGACAAAAAGTAGTTCATGATTGTAGAATATTTTCCATGTTCTACGTGGCATGGCTGAGTTCAGGAAACAGTAATGTACGGCACCCTGTCATCCTGTTCCTGGTTGCGCTGGCGTTCGTTCTGGCGTTGCATCCTGTCGCTTACGGAGTGAAAGCGGCCGATGATATACTTTCCTGGAAACGGGTGCCCGTTCCGCTTGAAGGAGACGCTGGCGGATGGGTCCTGGCGGAAGATGCCGATATCAGGTGCCTTGAAATAGGGAGTGATGGTACTCTTTATTGCCATGCCACTCCTTCGGGAACAACGCAAACCCTGTTTAAATCGGTTGACGATGGCAGGAGCTGGGTATCCACCGGAGGAGTTACCGGCGATGTAATCGCTATCGCTGTGGTGCCTGGCTCGAGTACGGAGATATATTACGCGACCGGTTCAACGGTATACAGGTCCGCGGATGCCGGTTATACGTTTATC
>MGML01000161.1:0-2352 GCA_001796415.1 Chloroflexi bacterium RBG_13_46_14 | reverse complement strand
AGTGGATGTGACCGGACTGGACAGCGGCGGCTCATCACCGACCTGGCTTTGTGCCGGAGCGGCCAACAGTACCGATGTCTATTTCAGCGGGGACGCTGGCGGAAACTGGACGAGATGCGTTAAACAGCCAACAGGGCAGCATGGGACTCAGGTGGTGCTGGATAATGACTTTCCTCATAATAACAGGATTTATGCGGCTTCTATGGGCACGGAAGGCGGATTGTCATGCTCCGTAGACAGGGGAACTGCCTGGAATCAGATATCCTTAATCGATACGAAAATCGGTTCCGGCTGTATCGTTGATCTGGCTGTCTCACCGGGATATAGAGACGATCAGACTATGTTCATGCTGACGCTTGATACGAATCATCTTACGCACAGCGTCTGGCGGACAGTCAGTGGGGGAGAATACTGGGAGCGCGTTTTCAGCAGCGCTGTCGAGAATGTAGACCGCATCGAAAAGATAGAAATTTCGCCTTTATTTGGCACACCGGACCGGGTTGTATACCTGACCGGCGCAAGTAACGGGGTGCCGGTATTATGGAAAACCATTGATAATGGGAAGACGTTCACTGCCCGAAATACGCCGAAAAAGATCGACGAATTGCTTGTGATAAGCGATGAGGAGTTCATCATCGGATGCTATGACGGCACTGACGCTCTGGTATATACGTCGAGTGACAGCGGGCAGACCTGTTCCGCGGGGGCAAGAGCCGGAAAAGATATAATAACGTCGATATCGGTATCTCCGGAGTATACCGGGGACGGAGTGATTCTGGCAGGCAACGCCAATGGAGAGGTATACCATTCCGAAGACTCGGGGTTAACGTTCAGGCTGTTACCGCCGGATTCGGAAACTTCACCGGTTAACGGCAGGATTTGCGTTGCCTTCGATCCCGGATTCCCGGCAAATCATATTGTTTACGCGGCCGGGGACGCGATTAATAACGGGATTTACCGGTTTACCATCGACCGGAGCGACGAATGGGAGAGAATAGACGGAAGCCTGCCTGAAGGCGGACTGATAAGAGGCCTGAGAGTATCGGAAAGCGGAGTATTGTACGCAATTAATTCCCAGGCTGTAAGTAAACTGAATAACAAAGGCGGTCTGGAACGCAGTCTTAATCCTTCATTTCAATTATTGCCTGTTTTCGAGACGATAGTAAAGGGACTGAATATAGATTCAGTCCTGTCAGGATTATGGCTGGCGGGAGATCGGTTATGGACGATAGATACAGCCAATACGCGACTGCTGACGTTTCACGATACTATGGCAACGCCGGTCGTTCTTCGAACTCCAGTAGATGGGATTACGGGAATGGATACCGGTAATTTTTTACTGGACTGGGAGGAATTGCCCGGCGCGGAAGAATATACCTGGCAGGTAGATTATGACGGCACCTTTACGTCGATACCTTCGAAGTTTGAAGGCGAAACCGGCGGGAACTCGGTACGTCTTCCTGAGCTCGATACGGATACCGGCTATTACTGGCGGATAAGAGCGATAAAACCGGTATCGAGTCCCTGGTCCGACGCGTGGTCTTTCACGACGACACTCGGGCAGACCGTAATCGGGCCGAAGCTTATCAGTCCGGGTGCAGGGGCCGACCTGATTTCACTGGAACCGATATTCCAGTGGAGTGCCATCTCGGGCGCTGAAAAGTATGAACTGCTCGTTTCAACCGATATCTCTTTCGTGAACCCGGTTATAGGAAAGACCGGCAGGTACGCTTTGCCCGCGACTGCCTGGAAGAGCGATGTAATTCTTGAAGAGGGCAATACGTATTACTGGAAAGTCAGAGCAATAGGTTCTGACAGTTATGGCGACTGGAGCGCGGTGAGTATTTTTACTACTCAGACGGTCGAGACAGTGGAGGTTTCAGAACCGGCAGTTTTTGATATCAAGAGTCCCATTACCCTGAGCCCGGGAGCAGGTTCCGAAAGGGTATCGGTGAAACCCCTGTTTCAATGGGACGCTGTAATAGGAGCCGATAGTTATGAATTAGTGGTGTCCTCCGACACATCCTTCGATAATCCGGTAATTCTGAAAGCAGGTGAGTATGCTCTAACGACAACTGCCTGGAAGAGTAATATTTCCCTTGAGAATGATACCACGTATTACTGGAAAATAAGAACATTCATTGACGGTTCATTCAGTGACTGGAGCCGGGTAAGCGCTTTTTCAACGGGAATGCCATACGAGGAGTTGAAAGCTTCGGTAATAGAGGAAGCCCCGATTTTACCGGTTCAGTCTCAGCATACTTCTGCCAGCGAAGGATTTCCTGATTGGGCGCTCTACCTCGGTATAGGATTACTTGCCGCTATTGTCCTGTTGCAGACCACGACGTTTCT
>MGML01000160.1:3377-5667 GCA_001796415.1 Chloroflexi bacterium RBG_13_46_14 | reverse complement strand
CGCAATGAAACTGCTGGTCCCAGCCGTTTCTGGTCGCATACCCGCTGGTTCGGAGAAAAGTTCAACAACGCTTTGCGTGAGTATGTAACAGATATCCTTACCGAGATGGGGTATTTAGCGGTCGCGCCGGTACTCCAACCCTATTTCAAAATGAACTCTAATGAAAAAGGTTTGTATACTAACTGGTCGGAGCGTCACGTTGCTTTCGCGGCAGGGCAGGGTACATTCGGGCTTTCGGACGGGTTTATTTCAGACAAAGGAATCGCTCATCGCTGTGGAAGCGTGGTAACCGATATGCCGCTGCCGGTAAGTCCGAGGACTGCAAAGGGGCCATATGACAACTGTCTTTTTTCTTTTGACGGAAGCTGTAAGGTCTGCGCTGCCCGGTGCCCGGCTGGTGCGATAACAGCTAAGGGGCACGATAAGAAAAAGTGCAGCGATTACTTGTATAGTCTTGGCTATTCGCCGAGAGAATTCGAAAATGGGTACGATCTGGAAACGAGTGTTGCCGGCTGCGGTTTGTGCCAGACGAAAACACCCTGTGAGTACAGGATTCCCCTCAAGATACAGAGAAGCAGGAAAGAGAAGTAAATTGTAATTGCTTCTTACAAACCTACTACGGAATAAGGACTAGAGTTCGGCTTCCAGAAGAGTAGTGGTATCCTGGACGCCCTGGACGCCGCGAACTTCACCGACGACAATCTTCGTCAGTTCGAACAAGGTTTTAGCTTCGGCTACGGCTATCGCGTCCCACTGGCCGAAAACAAGAGTTACATCCACGATTCCCTGTGTTGCTCTGATCTGTGACAGTGCCTCTCCTTCAAGCCCCGGCACAAGTTTTATTAAAAGGTATCCTTTTGTCATTGTAGGGTATTATATTCCTAAAGTCTTTCACTGGCAAGGCCGGAGGTTATATTGCTCCTTCTTTCCTGCCCCACATCCCGTCTCTAAAGGGTTTTTCCAGGGTGACCTGATCTATCTTGTTGGCAAGATTACTATTACTCCTTGTGTAAATCCTGATGTAGTTGCCAGTGTATCCGGACCAGATGCCGCCCGATTGCGTTTCCCACAGGACGTCCATAGTCCTGCCTGTAAACCCCTGCCTGTATGATTCGGCACATTCATTGCTTAAAATGCCCAAATTTCGGTTACGCTGCGTCTTAACACCATCCGGTACCTGCCCTGGCATCGTTGCCGCGGCAGTTCCTGGTCTCCGCGAGTAAGGGAAAACATGTATCCTGGCAAATCCTGTCTCGCTGCACATTTCAAAGCTTGCACGATATTCTTCATCTGTCTCACCGGGAAACCCGGTGATGATGTCTGTAGTAATCGCAACATCGGGCAGGCGTGATCGAATTAAGGAAACAGTTTTCTGGAAAATGGCGGTATCGTACCTCCTGTTCATTCTGCTGAGGACAGAGTCGCTGCCACTTTGAAGCGATATGTGGAAATGAGGACAGAGACGACGATCATTCCAGAGATCGAGAAGACCGGGAGTAATTTCATTCGGCTGGAGAGAGGAGAGTCTCAGCCTTTGTACGTCGGATTCGGTAAGAATCCGAACCAGTAATTCTCGTAGCTTAACTCCATTACTGGCATAAGAACCGATCTCAGTTCCGGTAAGGACGATTTCTTTAATTCCGTCGGATACACAGTCCCTTATCTGTTTTAAAATATCATTCGGAGTCAGGCTTTTTTCTCTTCCTCTGACGAATGGAACAATACAGTATGAACAGAAATTGCTACAACCGTCCTGTATCCTGATAAATGAACGGGTTCTGGATTCAGGTATATCTTCGTAAAGCTGTTGAGGTGTTATTGAACCTGATTTTTGAAGGAAACCCCTCTTCTTCAGTATTGCCGGTAGATTCAACTTGTCATCATTGCCTGCGGTTAGGGCTACTCCTTCTATCCGAGAGAGGGTTTCAGGCGCTCGTTGAGCGTAACATCCGGTTACTACCAGTATCACATTCGGGTTCCGACGGCGAATCTTCCTCAGGAGCTGGCGTGACTTGGCGTCAGCGGTGTGTGTAACGGTACACGTATTTAGTATATATATATCGGCGTCGACTATAGAAGTAACAACAATGTGACCCTCTTCTCTGAACTTGCGAGCAAGAAGTTCAGTTTCAGCCTGGTTGAGTTTGCATCCCAGCGTATCTAGAGCGATTTTCACAATGATATACCTGATAGAAAAGTTCTCATATGAACCGAAAATCTTTTACCGGTCAGATTGACTATTTCACCTGAAATCTATTATACTAAGCCAGATTTTACACATGCAAATCAG
>MGML01000160.1:0-3295 GCA_001796415.1 Chloroflexi bacterium RBG_13_46_14 | reverse complement strand
AGGAATTGAGATTAATTCTGCCAATGAAGACCAGATAGGGATAATAATCGGCAGCGGTATCGGCGGTTTGACGACCTTGTACAACCAGACGAAAATACTTGTCGAACAGGGGCCGAGCAGAGTCAGCCCGTTCCTTGTTCCGATGATGATTTCGGATATGGCGGCCGCCCAGGTGTCGATCACCCTTGGAATCAAGGGCGTTAACCTGTGTACAACCTCTGCCTGTTCGAGCAGTTCTGATGCTATAGGCGTGGCATATGAATTGCTGAAACGAGGTGATGCTCAGGCGGCTATCTCCGGCGGAAGTGAAGCAATTATAAATCCACTTGGAATAGCAGCGTTCAGTGCGTTGAAGGCTTTGTCAACGAGAAATGATTCTCCGCAGGAAGCATCACGTCCTTTCGACGCGGATCGTGATGGTTTTGTCATCGGTGAAGGTGCCTGTATTCTCATTCTTGAAACCCTGGATCATGCCCAGAAACGGGGTGCAAATATTCTCGCGGAAATAATAGCTTACGGTGCCAGCGGTGATGCTTTTCATATTACCGCACCCGATGAGAACGGGGACGGGGCTGTCAGGGCGATGCGTCAGGCACTAAACAAAGCGGGAATCGAATCGAAAGATATCGATTATATAAATGCCCATGGTACGTCTACTCAGCTAAATGATAAAGTTGAAACCATGGCTGTCAAGAAAGTATTCGGTGAGGAAGCATATAAAATTCCCATGAGCTCAACCAAATCCATGACAGGTCATCTGATAGGAGCCTCAGGAGCCATGGAAGCCGCGATATGTACCATGGTCATTCAGAACGGAATCGTACCTCCCACGATTAACCTTCAAAAACCGGACAAGGAATGTGATCTGGATTATGTTCCGAATACTGCACGAAAAGTGGAAGTTAAGACAACCCTGTCAAATTCCTTTGGCTTCGGCGGTCATAATTCGGTGTTGATATTGCGAAAGTACAGTGAGGGTTAGGCTTGAGCCATAACCGGTGGAATCTGCTGCCTTTTATTCCTGATAAGAATATCGGTGGTACCGGTATACCCTTAATAATACGTCAGTTACTCTATAATCGTGGAATTACTCAGTCTTCCGAAATCGAGACTTTCCTTGCTGCTGATGAACGGCTTCGTGGCGACCCTAATATTCTGCCGGGCATGCATGAAGCAGTAGCCCGACTTTACAGGGCTCTTCTTTCAAGGGAAAAAATCGCAATTTATGGGGATTTCGACGCAGACGGCATAACCGCGACGGCCCTGCTGGTACAGGGATTATCAATGCTGGACTGCGAAGCTGTTCCGTATATTCCCGACCGCATTAACGAAGGGTATGGTCTGAAGACAACAGCCCTGGAAACTTTACGGAGACAGGGCGTTAACCTGGTAGTGACCGTCGATTGCGGGATTACTGCTGCATCCGAAATCAAGAAAGCCGGTAAAATGGGACTTGATATCATTGTTACAGATCATCATATACCGTCTGATGATATTCCTTCGGCCGTTGCGGTTATCGATCCGAAACTTCCCGGATCGGTATATCCTACACCGGAACTTGCCGGTGTAGGTGTTGCCATGAAGCTTCTGGAAGCCTTATTCCTGGGTCTGGGTAAAGAGGGGAGACTGGAAGAAGTAATCGATCTTGTGGCTCTTGGTACGGTTGCCGACATGGTACCACTGCTTGGAGAGAATCGATACCTGGTGAAACAGGGACTCCGGATACTGAATAATTCCCCGCGTCTTGGTATACAGGAGATTATAAATCGGGCAGGTCTGGATGCTTCTAACATAAACAGCACCAGTATATCATGGACAATTGCCCCGAGGTTGAATGCCGCCGGTAGAGTAGGAGATGTAATGAACAGCTACAGGCTGCTGATAACAGATTCGATGGAAGAAGCACGTCAGCTTGCTGAATGGCTGGAGCAGAAGAACCTGGAACGCCAGAAGTTGACCGCCCTGGCTCTTTCGAGAGCCCGGGAACAGGTGATAACGCAGGTGGATCAGCCGCTGCTGATAGCCAGTGATCCCGGTTATCCGGCAGGAATTATTGGACTGGTAGCCGGAAAGCTCGCAGAAGAACACTACAAACCGGTAATTGTAATCAGAACTGGTGACAGGTACTGTGGGGGTAGTTCCCGCAGTATTCCGGAGTTTAACATGATAGAAGCCCTGAACAAATGCAGCCATCTGCTGACTCGTTTCGGAGGACACGCGAGGGCGGCCGGTTTGAGTCTTTATACCAGAAACCTACCCCAGTTGAAACAAGCCCTCCTGGCGATCGCGGCCGAGGAACTTGAAGGAGTGGATTTGCGTCCCAGGATAGATATAGATGCGGAAACAACGCTGCCGGATCTTGGGGGCGATACCTATCCGACGATTCAACAAATGGCGCCATTCGGCCAGGGAAATCCGGTACCGACGTTCCTCACCAGAGGAGTGGAGGTTGTTTCGTCGAGTACAATGGGGAGTGATAATTCTCACCTGAGAATGAAGGTGAAACAGGGAGCGATGCTCTTTGATGCAGTAGGTTTCGGACTGGGTAACTACGTCAGTGAGATCTCGAACTCCATCGATATCGTATATAACCTGGAAATGGATCACTGGAACGGACAATCCAAACTTAGACTTAATGTACTTGATTTCGAATCGGTATCACCATAAGCGTGTAAAATGTAGTATGAAAGCAACAGAGAGGTTTATCTATGAGTAATCCGAACGGTCCTTATCCCGGAAGGCAGATATTTTTGGGCAGGACAAAGCAAGGAAATCCCTGCTTCGCCTATCTTGTTACGGGCAGAGGCCCGCAAAGCCGGGAAAGGAGAGCGACGAAAACCGACCATGGTATTATCATGGGACCTATCGGAAACGAACCTTATGACTGGCTCAGGCATTATACCGCTGTTATGATCGATGAGAATATTGGTCTCGCCGCAATTACCAATGGAATTCAGACAGAAGCTGTTTATGAAACGTATCGCTTGCTCTATCATACTAATGCCGCACCCGGTGCCGAATATATGACAAGTATCATGACCGGAACTCAGTATGAACCGGACGGCCTTCATACCCCGAGGATAGCCGGAGTGATTACCTTTCCTGCCGGAGAAAATGAACCGGTATATCTTATGAGTATTATTACCGATAACCCACCGGCAAACACATGGGTTATCAAGCCTGAAAAGGCGACTCTGACGGGCATATCTACCTACGATGGTAACCTTGAAACTCCCCTGGCATTCGACGTATCCGGAGATCTACCGGTCATTAAGAACGATTACAATTCTCCTGC
>MGML01000159.1:4809-8763 GCA_001796415.1 Chloroflexi bacterium RBG_13_46_14 | reverse complement strand
CGCATTATTACCAGATTGGTGAAACGCAGGATATTGCCGATTTTGTGGGTGATGCACTCGAGATGACCCGAAAAGCGGTTGAGTCTGATGCCGACGTTATAATAGTGGGGGGAGTGACATGTATGGCGGAAACTATCGCTCTGGCCTGCCCGGACAAAACGGTGATTCTGCCTGATCTAAATGCCGGGTGTACGCTTTCAAACATGATCTCTTTAAAACGGCTTCCTACCAGGAAAGAGCAGTATCCGAACGCAACCGTTGCCTGTTATATCAACACCACGTCCGAAGTAAAAACCGAGGTAGATATCTGTTACGGTGAAGATGAAGTAGTCGACATAGTCAGGGCGATACCGACTGACGAGGAAATAATGTTTATTCCCGATCAATATATGGGAGATTTCGTTGCTACCAAAACCGGGCGGGACCTGATCCTGTGGCCAGGTTATTGCTCACCCATTGTAAAAATACGACCGGAAGATGTTAAGGCACGGAAAGTAGAGCATCCTGAGGCTGTAGTGGTTGCCCATATCCAATGTATTCCCCAGGTAAAACTGCTGGCGGACCTGGTAACCAGCACGAACGGAATGGTTCGGTTTGCAAGGGAAACGGATGCGAAAGAAATAATAGTAGCAACCGAAGTAGGAATTATACACCACTTGCAGAAAGAAAATCCTGGTAAAATATTTATAGCGGCTTCGGAACTGGGTGAATGCGCGACAATGAAGCTGGTCACCCAGGAAACAATACTGTGGTCGCTGGGAAACATGAGTCCGGTAATCGAGATACCCGAAGATATACGCGCCAGGGCTAAACCTGTTGTCGATGCGATGCTTGCCAGGACGAAGAGTTAGACTTAAGCTGTCCGTGAAAGTCTAGAGCTGGATAATCCGGGCTTCCGCTTTACCGTTTTCAATTTCCAGTATGCCAACGGTTCCCGGTCCCCTCCGGTAGTGCAGCAGGTTTGGACTGCCGGAATTAATGCAGAGAATACCATCTGTCTGTTCTACCCTCACGCTATGCTCGTGACCTGAAACTATGATATCCGGTTTGCCGTATCCCGGTTCGTCAGGTGTCGACCGTCTCTGCCACCATTTCGTCATCCACGGTTCAGCCAGGGGAAGATACGGACCTTCGTGGATCACCCAAATTCGGTGTCCTTCCAGTTCCAGAATGTGTTTGTCCTTTATCCGTTTATCATCGCTCGGATAATCATCATCACCATACGCTGCCAGGACGGGAGCAATTTTTTCTAACTCGTCCAGAACCGAATGAGCGTAGATATCTCCCGAGTGGAGAATGAGATCGACTCCCTGAAATATATCCAGTACTTTCGGAGGCAGGTGTTTTTCTTCCCACGCGATGTGTGTGTCAGTGATAAGTCCAATACGCATTATTATCAATTTTAGGCATACACGAGTCCAGATGTCAAAAAATACCATGGCGATAAATAAATAAAGATTTGTTTATTATTATGGTAGACAGGATGGGTTTATGCTATTATAGACTCCAAAATAACAGGCGGAGACAGAGATATGCCGGATAAAGAACCTCGGGCGAAAATAATTATCGGTCTACCAGCTTATAACGAGGAAAGAGCGATAGCCGGTGTCGTTCTCCAGGCGAAGGAATATGCCGATATGGTGATAGTTGTCAACGATGGCAGTGTTGACAACACCGCCAGGATTGCCAGGCTGGCTGGCGCCGAGGTAGTTGAGCATGGCGTGAATAAAGGATATGGTGCAGCAATTCAAACGATCCTGGCGGAAGCCGGGAAGCGTAATGCCGATATCCTGGTAATAATCGATGCCGACGCTCAGCATAATCCTGATGAAATTCCTCGATTGATCGATGCCGTCATGTCAGGTTCCGACGTTGTCGTTGGGTCAAGAAAATTACAGAAAGACGTAATTCCAGGATACAGACGATTCGGGCAATCAATCCTGGCTAAGTTTACCAATATTGCCGCCCGTCAAAATCTTTCCGATACGGAATCGGGCTTCAGGGCTTATTCAAAGAAAGCGATTACGGAAATGAAACTGAGCCAGAAAGGAATGGCTATATCTGCCGAAATAATTTCAGAGGCTTCTCATAAAGGACTAAAGATATCCGAAGTTCCTATTTCTGTTTCATATGACGATGTCACTTCTTCACAGAATCCCATTTTGCACGGATTGGGTAATCTGAGTCGAATTTTCATCTTTATCTCAGAAAGAAGGCCGTTACTTTTTTTCAGTGTGGTAGGTGGCATACTTTTATTACTTGGTATTATATCGGGAATAGGCGTCCTCCAGATTTATTATGGTTCAAATGTATTTGCTACCGGTAGCGCATTACTCTGTATGCTGCTCGTGACACTTGGCATGCTATGTATTTTTACCGGGGTGATTCTTAATGCCATTACTAAACGACTGGGCAAATAATCGTCGTTGATATTGAGCAGGTCCGAAACAATTTTCTACAAAGAGAAGTGTTCGCATCCATTAAATGCAGCGTGATTATGATTGCAGGGGAATACTTCGGACGATTCAATGACATGAACTAAATACGTTATGCGTTATTGCGGCATATTGAGAATTATATTGTAAGGATAAATGAATACCCCTCATTATCTCTAATAACGGAGGGGTATTCATAGACCGGTAGAGTAATTTTCAAACTAAACTGTCACATAATCCATCAGTTCTGTGACGTCCTCCAGGTTTTCGATATCAGTGAGGGCTTCTACCGCATTTTCAATCTGGTTCTTCGTCAGGATTCTTTCCGCGTTGTGCTTGAATTTCCCTATTATATCATCATCGGTTGGCCTGGCTTCGGTACCGGTCGTGCCTTTGCGGTGCTGTCTTTCTACGGTGAAGGTCTGGCCGCGAGCAACGATATCCACTTTGCTGAGTGCGGACAGAGGATCCTCTGCCATCTTCTTGTCATAGTCGGGATTAGGTTTAATGGATACTTTCGGCATGAAATTTATGATATCCGGATTGTTCATGGTTTCAGGATCTACCCACTCGACACCGCGGGTAACGCGATGGCAGGCCACCGAAATGTTATAAGGCATATTGAATTGAGCTGAAGAAATGCTGGAAGGGACTTTGGCGATTGGTTTACTATTTTCATCCAAAGGTCCCATCATACCTCGACCATATACCGTGACGCTTTCTATTTCCTCAGCTTTGATATCATTCGCTTCGATGATGTCGTAAACGCAGTCCAGCCCTGAGTGAAATACTCCGCAGCAGGGGTAAGGTTTATAGTGCAGGCGGAAATCGAAGCACCAGTCTTTACCGAGGTCTTTCGTTATCTCCTCCGGATACCAGTTCGGGTAACCGGTGAAGAAGGTGAAACCGCGTTCCGGGTTGTCCAGTACCGTAAGGTCACCGGTATATCCCATTTCGGCGAGGAGAACCGCGGTAACGGCTCCTGTACTTTGCCAGCCGGGGACAGCGTATTTGGCCATATAATTATGGCCATCGGCACCCCACCTGCCATAGGAGAGAACCATGCAGAGGTGTCCGGCTATTCCGAGGGCATGGTGGGTGGTATCGACGTCCATCCCCATAAGCCTTGCGGCTCCGGCGGCGGCGCCGAAGTTCGAATAGGCGTTCCCGGTGTTGCCCATTTTGCCCTGCCTCTGGCGGCGGATATCCGCGACGCTGATATTATGCCTTCCAACAGCTCTGGCGAGTCTTGCCGAGACTTCAAGGCCTATCGCGGTCGCCAGGATCAGGTCTTTACCCGAAGCCATATTCATCTCAGCCATTGCCAGGATGGAAGGAATAACATACGTTCCATCGTGACCTCCAGCGATGATATCGCTGTAATCCAGCGTAATCATCAACTCACCGTTGGCCAGGGCGGCGCTGTTACAGGAGACTATATCGTTCGTGCCGATTATCGACGCTTCGGGAGGACCGCCGTAACGGCGTCCAATAGCTGCGTTCATCTTTCCTTTATCGG
>MGML01000159.1:4709-4780 GCA_001796415.1 Chloroflexi bacterium RBG_13_46_14 | reverse complement strand
CACAGGCTTCGCCCTCGCAATGACGCGGGAGACGGATTGCCACGGGCTTCGCCTTCGCAATGACGCGGGAG
>MGML01000159.1:0-4683 GCA_001796415.1 Chloroflexi bacterium RBG_13_46_14 | reverse complement strand
CAATGACAGCGGGAGACGAATTGCCATCTGCCCAAGGCGGACTTGCGGCGGATTTGCAATTACAGCCAGGGTCGATTGAAGCATACGCTTCGATTTGATTAACAATAACTATCATTACCGGTTATCTCGTCATGATACTCAGAGTGTTAAGGATAAACTAATGATTGTCCTTAATTTTAAGGTTACCGCATCATTCTGATGCAGACCATATTCTTTCCAGTGCTTGTTACACGGACATGAAGAATCCCCCTGAAACCAGGGGGATTCTTGCATATTCTCTAGCTTCCGTATGAGATGGGGGCCTTTCCTTTCGTGATTAGTTTGGGGATGATCTCTTCATTCAGTTCAAGCCCCAGTCCGGGTCCGTCAGGAGGATAGAAGTAGCCATCTTTGAACACCGGAGGATTCTTCGAAAGGTCATCGGTGATTGGTGGATTAGTTGTATCCCACTGGTTGTGAAGCAACGGCGGACCAAGATTTGCATGAGCAAACTTGGTCATCCATGGATCAGCCGCCAGGAAGTGCGCCTGAGCGGACGCTTCATATCCGGAGCCAACCATCGAACCGCAGGTAATCGCCAGGTTGGCTGCTTCAGCGATGGCTGCCCATTTCCTGGACTGGTAGATACCACCAGTCCAGACAACCTTGATGCAGGCGCCGTCGGTGGCGTCTTTCTTAATACACTCCAGCAATCCGGGGATTTCTATGGCTGATTCATGTGCCCACACCGGTGTATGGAGTTTGTTGCGAAGTCTTCTCAGTCCATCATAGTCCCAGGTCGGCACCGGCTGTTCGACTTTGTATAACTTAAACTCTTCAAGCCTGAGGGCTAAATCAAGAGCAGTCGAGTAATCGAGTCCGCCATTAGCATCTACGCCAAGAAGGACTTCATAACCGACGGCATCGCGGATCGCTTTAATGTTGGCGATGTCATCGAAGACCGTTGTACCCCATCCTGGTCCTACTTTACAAACGATATTGGTGATGCCGACATCGACAACTTTCTCGGCTATTTTGGCTCTCTCGAGGGAAGTGCCATGAGATATCATCATACCGGTGGCAAGTTTTTCGCATGCTTTACCGCCAAGATACTGGTAGACAGGCATATTCAGGGCTTTTCCAACGATATCATGCAGAGCAAAGTCTACTACTCCCATCGCCGCTCCGTTATGAGTGAAAGACCTGAGCATGTTATTCACAATGAGTCCGATGTTCATGGGATTTGCCCCGATCAGTACCGGTTCCCACTGCTTGATAGCAAGCATGACATTATCCTGTCCGCAGGTTCCTCCGTCTGCTGCCCCAATGATTCCTTCATCGGTATGGATTTTTACCAGGACTACATTGGAGCCCATACCACCACCCTTCCTCGGGATCGTGCATGGAATGGCTTCTACCTTTGTGATTTTCATCATTTCCTCCGTTAATTTATCGTTAAAATCTATGGTCTGCCGGAAGGTCTACCACCTGGGGCGCCTGGAGGGCCGCCACCGGGAGCGCCGGGAGGGCCACCGGGTCTGCCGCCTGCTGGAGGAGGAGGTGGCGGCGGCAGTTCTTTCTGGCGCTTTTCCAGCAGCCTGTCGATGGTGGATATCTCGCCTTCGGAAAGCTCGAAACCTCCGGCAAGAATGCTGTCCTCCATTTCTGATATAGCCCTGGCGCCGTTGAGAGCAGAGGTAACTTCCGGTTTTCTCAGCACCCAGGCCAACGCGACCTGAGCTACACTTCTGCCGTGTTTCTGCGCGATAGGTCGTAAGCCGTCAACCAGTTTCAGGTTCAGACTCAATTCAGGCTCGGTGAAATGGGGATTATTGCGGCGGAAATCTATATCGTCCAGTTCATCGGCACTCTTGATTGCCCCGGTAAGTATACCCTGCTGAAGGGGGCTGTAGACTATTACTCCCATATTATGTTTTTTACAGTACGGTAGTATTTCGCTTTCTATCCTGCGTTCGATCATACTGTAAGGAGGTTCCATGAAGGCGACCGGATGGATAGGTTGAAGCTGTTCCATCTGTTCAATAGTAAAGTTAGATACACCGATATGGCGTACTTTTCCCTCTTTGACCAGCTTACTGCAGGTCTCCCAGCCTTCAAGCATATTCTCAAGCGGGAAAGGCCAGTGGACGAGGTAGAGATCGATTGTTTCGATGCCCATTCTTTTTAGACTGGCTTCGCACTGAGCTCTGACGCTGGCTTCGTGGAGTTCGAACGTTGCCTTGTTATCCTTGTCCCAGGTTGAACCACACTTGGTCACAATAATGGGTTTTACGGAAGATCCCTTAACAGCTTTACCGATCACTTCTTCGGAATGCCCCCGACCGTAAGCCGGAGCAGTATCTATCCAGTTAATACCCTTATCCATCGCATGGTGGATAGTATCTATTGAAGCCTGGTCATCCTGCGCTCCCCAACTCATACCGCCATGAACTCCTCCCATCGGCCAGCTTCCAAGTCCAATAACAGATAGTTCAATATCAGTTGCGCCGAGTTTTCTTTTTCGCATAATTTTTCTCCCTATAGTTTTATTATTATAATATCGACGTTATTTCGCGGGTGGTCTATATTCTATGCCTATTCGCTCCCTGGCTTCTTCGACTGTAGCAATTTCACGGCCGAGGGCTGTTGCCAGGTCGACGATTATTTTCACGGTATCCGAGGCGTGCCTGGAAATATCATTACGATGGGGATACAGCCAGAACTGGTCTTCCAGTCCGACTCGTATCAGTTCGATTCCGTAGAGTATACCGATAGTGGCAACGGGCAGCCAGTTGCGTCCGGCGGCATGGAGAGCGAAGAAAGTATCTTCGGGAAAGGCTTCGCGGAACATCGAGATGTTATTTATTGTCTGGATATATGACCACGGATCAGACCAAATCTGGTCATCATTATGTTTGCCCATCTGGATGGCTATCCAATAGGGGCATTTCTTGGCATGCCCATTATCGAAAAGTACTCTCCTGAACTTGGGGAACGAGAAAGACTGCATGGAGAACATGGGTTTAATCCCATTCGATTCAAAGAAGGTGGTTCCTTCCATAGCGGCGTCGGTAGACATAACACACTTGTCGGTATAGGCAGCCTCGGTCATAATCAGGGCGGATTGCACATCACGTAGCCCGATACCTTTTTCCTCCCCAACATTCAGGTATTCCTGGGTCATCGAGATGTAATCGACGTCACGGCTTTTTCTGAGATCCATTGTCCAGCTATGATGGGCGGAGATGAAGTCTACTTCTTCATAGGCGATATCCATTATCTCGCTGAGAAGTTCAGCGTGGCGGCGGCTGCCGGCGGCTCCGAACATGGGAGGTCCGGGGTTAGGATCCCTGGGATGAGTATGAATCACGGTTGCGCCGGCTTTTACGCATTCGATGATAGCTTCTGCCTGGCCTTCGATAGTTACCGGAGGGATTCCCTCAATCCCTCTTTCTTCCCACCAGTCCGGGGGTAGCCAGCCGGGAATGGCAGCTTCGATAACCAGTTTTTTAGCCATTGTGGGTATCGGGGGATCGTAAATCACTGGGAAATCCTCTTCCCAGTGAGCGTGACGTGGCTTTTTCATGATTTCTTCAATGGTCTGCTGCATAAATGGCTCTCCTTATTATTTTTCGACAAATACGGCAATCGAAATTTCAGATACATGACCTGCTTACAGGTAGGTAATTATTTAACATATCCGGTCTGAATTGTCCACATGCTGCCGAACTTCGTCATACCGAGGAATCTCTTACAGTTCCGTAAGAGATTCCTCGGTGAACTCAAAATGGAATACAGGAATGCACGAAACGTTTTTCGTTTTTATTCCCCATAATGGTTAATAATATCTAAATTTCAACTATCTTGCCGGTAATGCCGCTCGAGGCGTCGGATACCAGGAAAGTGACGAGATTAGCGATATCCTGGGTCGTGGTCATTCTTCTCAGGGGCAGTCTTTCTGCCATCTGTGCAGCCGCTTTCGGGTCCATCGTACCGTGAGAGCCGAAGTTTGTCATTACCATACTTGGCATCAGGGCGTTGACATTTATGTTGGATGGTCCTACTTCCAATGCGAGGCACTTGGTGAAAGAATACACCGCGGCTTTAGCTCCTGCGTAAGAACTTGAGCCGGGCATTCCGCCGAGGGCGATACCGGTAGAGAAATTCACGATCTTGCCGTATTTCTGTTCTATCATTCCAGGGAGCACTGCTTTTGCGCAGTACATCGTACCGAAGAAATTAACCCGGATATCCCGTTCCCATTTTTCTTCCGAGGCCTGGATAATCGGTCCTGCCTGGGCGGTACCTCCAGCGGTATTTACCAGGATATCGATTCTACCGTATTTCGCCAGGGCTTCCTTTACCATTTTTTTGACGTCTTCCTGATTGGATACATCCAGCTTATAGGTCATACATTTTCTTCCGAGTGCCATTACTTCCTTTGCTGTTTTTTCAGCTCCTTCGATATCCATATCGGCTGAAATGATGTCGCATCCTTCCTGCGCGAGATTCAACGCGATATTTTTCCCCATCCCGATCTGGCTTCCAGTTCCGGTTACCAGAGCCACCTTTCCTTTGAGTCCTAGTTCCATGATGATCTCCTTTCGGTTTTCTTATATAGATAATTTCGAGTAACAGGTATTCTATCATAAATACAGCGTAATCACTATGTGTTTTTATAAAAACTTTGATAACAAAGTGATG
>MGML01000158.1:4277-5392 GCA_001796415.1 Chloroflexi bacterium RBG_13_46_14 | reverse complement strand
CAGGCAACCAGGAGATTTTCCACCTTTCTCGGTATCAATGCCCGGTACGGTATGTACGTCAGCGGATACCTGATCGACGATTCCCCGCGATCCACGTCGGGGAATATTGCTATCGTATCTTCGAATGGTTCATTCGTTTCCAGGTCTTTTTCAGTTAAATAGTAATCCCCGATTACCCTCCGGCTTGCCCGGGTTCCGAGCTGGGGCGAACTGAGAACGATAAAACTGTTCTCGAAACCGGGAGTGTTCTTTTTCCGGTAATCGTGGGTTACCATCATTTTTTCCCGACCGAGGAATTCGACGCGCGTCAGCTCCTCGACATCGGTCTGGCTGGAGTTCGGGTAACGGGTATGAACCCAGACGACACTGTCCTGGTCTTTGAGTCGGCTGGGAATATATCCGGGCAGTCCTCCTATCTTCATCAGTTCCTGTGCCTGTGCGGCGAACTGCTCGGGATATTTTGTTTTAAACTCGTCGAGTTTTTCGAGGTTAACGTTATCTATCCAGAAACACATCGCCAGGTTGGCAATCCTGAACCCGTTCGGTATGTGTGTCTCGAACTCGGCTTCGGTATAGGGAAGCAGGTCGCCGTCGCCGGTCGAGTCAATGACCACCTTACCCAGCACTGCCTGCCGGCCGGACTTACTCTCGAAAATCACGCCCGTCACCCTGTCACCGTCCATAATCGGTTCGGTTCCCCAGGAGTGCAGGTATGTTTTTACTCCTGCTTCCTCGACCATTTTATTGAGCAGGTACTTGGATATTTCGGCGTCGATATGGGCGCTGTATATAACCCTGCCGAGACGGGTGTAGAAGAAGGAGCGTTCGGCATAGTATTTAACAGTCTCTTTATCTGCCGAACCCCAGTGTTCCCGTTTCGGGTAGTCGAGAGCTTCCCTTGTTTCAAGACCGTCCAGCCATTCCTGAGTGATTCCGGCAATCTGAACATTACCATCGATATCGGTCAGGTTGGGTATAATCGTGACCAGGCCACCGGTCCCCATTCCTCCCAGGTGACCGTAGCGCTCGATAAGTACCGTGTCCGCGCCGTTCCTGGCCGCTGCCAGGGCTGCGCCTATACCGCCGGGACCGCCGCCGACCACGATGACGTCGGC
>MGML01000158.1:3909-4147 GCA_001796415.1 Chloroflexi bacterium RBG_13_46_14 | reverse complement strand
TCGCTGTTCTCGCATAGCGGGCCGCTCACATCCACGACCTCTTCGTCGCCGCTTTTGGGTGTTCCCGACGGGTCCAGGATGGTGATATGGTGATAGGCTTCGTATATTGCCGGTCTAGGGTTTGCCGCCATCGTAGGAGCGTTTACCCCGACGTATTCACGGTACTTGGACATACGGTTTATTACGGATGCCACCAGAACACCGTGAGGTCCGGTGGCGTACCTGCCGCACTCCATGT
>MGML01000158.1:0-3830 GCA_001796415.1 Chloroflexi bacterium RBG_13_46_14 | reverse complement strand
GAATATTTTGTCCTCCGGGCGATAGGGGATACCGACGCCGCCGCCGATATTGAAAAACTCGAATGTGATCCTCAGCTCTCCGGCGACGTTTTCCATTACCTCGAGCAGCATCCGGACCGTTTCTACCATGTACAGGTAGTCGCGCTCGTTGGAGATAAGCATGGTGTGAATTCCGAAGCGGCTGGCCCCACGTTCTTTCGCCATGCGGTAGGCATCTATAATCTGGTCGTTCCTGACTCCCCACTTGGATTCGACGGGATTGCCCAGGAATCCCGAGCCGGTACGCCGTTCGCCGGGATTGTACCTGAAGCAAATCATTTCCGGCATTTCAGGCACTTTATCGACCAGGCTGATATCATCAAGGTTCAGGATACACCCGTCTCCGGCAAGGGCGAGTTCGAAGAGTTCCCTAGAGGTATTGTTCGAGGTAAGGATGATGTTCTCGCCGGAGAATTTACATTGCCGCCCCATTATCAGCTCCGATGTTGAGCTGCAGTCCAGCCCGAATTCGAGTTTTTTCATGATATTCAGGATCGCCGGATTCGGCAGAGCTTTCACGGCGAAGAACTCCTTGAAACCGTGTACGTCCTTGAATTCCGATTTCCAGTTTTCGGCGGTATCGATTATTCCCTGTTCATCATAAATATGAAAAGGGGTGCCGAAATGCCTGATTATCTCAGGCAGTTTCGGAAACAGGCCTTCTTCGAAAGCTCCGGACATCGGCATATTCTTTTCTCCTTATTCGTTTTCAGGTTTTATACCTTCTGTACCTGTAGATTCCCGCTCCCGTATCAAGTACGGGACAAGCTTCGCGGGAATGACGCAGGAGGTATCAGCGAAAACATCACTGCATCGGCCGGTTCTCCGTGCCGTGTTACCCTGTTCCTGAGAATTCCTTCCCGGGTTGCGCCCGACTTCTCGGCGACCCGCTGGCTGGCTTTATTATCGACATCGATAACAATCTCGATCCTCTTGAGATTCAGTTCATTGATTCCGAAATCGGCCAGCAGCAGGGTCGTTGCGGTAGCGACGCCTTTTCTGGTCGCGCTTGTCCTCACCCAGTACCCTAAATTGGCTATGTCGGGACCTCGATTGATGTCGTTAAGACCGCATCCTCCCAGGTACCTGCCGGTTGAGGTATCCGTGATAGTAAAATCATACGAATTTTCCTTTTCCCATTTTTCGAAACCGTTCGTTATCCATTCCCGGCTTTCCTGTATGGAATAGTCCGGGTGACACCAGGGCATCCAGGGGGACATTTCGGGTATGGATTCCCTGGCCGCTTCGAATAATGAACCGGCATCTTCGTCCCTGTAAGGTCGAAGTGTAATTATTCCATTTGTCAGGCTGGTATTTCTGTCCATTTTTTATTCCGTAATCAGGATATAAAAAAACCCGGAACTTTTATCTGTTCCCGGGCTTGGCGTTTTTCCTTAATTCTACTTATTCTTAGGTTTTATTGCTCCCAAACTGGAAACCGCCAGCCCTCCGGATACTTGTAGGTCCAGAAATAAAAACCAAATCCGAAGTGCAGTTTCCTGTTTATGGTCATAATTCTATCCTTAATAAAGTTGATTATAGTATGTATGAAGCTTGATGTCAATGAGTGAAGCTGTTTTTAGATAATCATTGTCTCTGGGGTATCTTTTCATGTTACGGACCGATTGAGAAAAAATGCAATTAGTATCAGATCCACATATATGAGTTCTGAGATTATTGACATTATCATAAGAATGTATGTTAAATATGGATAGACAAATCAAATGTATCTATATAGAGGAATTTAAGCAATGCATAACGTTGACGTAAAAATTCCAGTCTTATTTTTTAAAGAAGATAAAAAGGTTATAGCTTATACACCTGTATTTGATCTTTCGACATGTGGAGATACAGAAGAAGACGCAAGAAGAAGATTTTCCGAAGCTGTATCTATATTTCTAAACGAAACAAAGGAAATGGGAACTTTTGAAGAAGTGATGGAAGAGTGCGGGTGGCATAAGGCTCTTAACGGAGAAGACTGGATTCCACCGATTTATAAAGCAACAGAGGAAGCTATAAGTATTCCTGTCGGGGGGTAAATTCTGCCTCGCTTGGTTCCCATCCATTGGTAAAGATTTGAGTGTGTTTTAATAAAATGCGGTTGCTATTTTGATAGACAAGAAGGAGACCACCGTATTTATAAACGCAAAGGTTTAATACGCCCTATCGTCATTCCCCAGGTTACAGAGTTACCAGTATTTATTATACGGAATAATCTCAGAGTACTCGGTTTAAGCAGGAATGAGTATTTTAGATTGCTTAATGAGTGTTAGTGGAGTATTATATCCTTACCCAGCTTGAGTCGTTTTCCTGTCAATTCATTTCTAACCTATCAGTCTGATAATACGACACAATGGAATTTCGCTATTAAGATTATTCTACGCTCTGACTCTCAATAGTCTATGATAATAGTAACAGGCTCCCCGCTATTTCTCCCGTATTAAGTATTGGACATACCCGTAAAAAATGGATAATCAAAAGCCTTTTTCCCATTATATCTCCCGGTATAGGGTACGCACGTATTCTTCGAATCCCAATTTACTCCAGAAGGAACTGGATACGTAGTTTTTCGAGGTGATATCGAGTTCGATACGGTCCGTGCCTTTCGACCTGAACCATTTCAATATCTCATTGAACATCTGCTCGCCGACACCGGTACGGCGATATTTCTCAGTTACTGCCATATGGTGGATGTAGCCGTATTCGGTGCGGGTGGAGCCTCTTGGAGGGTCCTTGATTTCCGAGATGGAGTAACCGATAACCTCGTCTCCATCCAGGGCGACTAGGACAAGTCCCTTATCAGATGCCATTAACGGCTTCGTCTGTTCCTCGCGCTGGCCATCTTCCGCTCCTTCCGCTGGAATCCAGACCGGTTCGATATCGACGTGGAACCGGATGAATTCTTTCCAGAGACGGGTAATATCGGGTATATGTTTTTCTTCTGCTTCGATAATTTTTATCACGGGTTTTCCTTTTAAGGCAGTGCTGTGGCATTGTATAACAGGATTGGCTATTCCGTTTATTATCTGCCACCGGGATAGACGCTATGGTTTTCGTCATGCCATATCAGGTAAAATATTTGTCTGTCCTTGCGACCAAACAAACGACATTTTCCTTCAACCTTTACTTGATATAAATCATCTATATCGCCATAGAGCTTGAAGATTCGAGTTTGTGCCCTTTTCGTAATATCCTTTAAGGCTACAGGATGACAATGCTGTTCTTTTTTCATCCTTGCCCATGACATATCTTCATAATGCTGTAGAAAAGCTAGACACTTATCAAAAAAGCTATTGATTAGTACTTTCCCCCACCCCCATTCTTCGTCATCATAATCGATATATTTGTTGATAGCCCCCCACTTGAATTGCATATCTTCATAAACATTAGGATTTTGGACTATCTTAGGAGATTTTTGAGAATGAGGATTTTGTGAGTATTTTTTCCTGGGACGTTTGGTCATTATATCGGTTCGCCGTCTGACGATAATGAACTGTAATATTCTGCCATCGATGCAATAGTAATTACATTGTCACAATTTTCACCAGGACCAAAATCTTTTCGTGCTTCATTCCACGGATCTTCCATATGGGTTAAGTCTGCAAGCCATTGGGCAGATTTATCTCCGTAACTACCGAGAACGCAATCGATAGTTTCTATTTGTTGGGAGGTGAGATTATTTAGATCACCCTCGGTAATTTCCGCAATAGTAAACATACCTTTGTGGGTATCATAAAGTTTCCGCACTACCGGCCCGCTAGCCCACGCCTGGATTTCTTCATCAAACAGCG
>MGML01000157.1:2248-5348 GCA_001796415.1 Chloroflexi bacterium RBG_13_46_14 | reverse complement strand
ATGAGCTGTTAGATCCATTTATCCCACCTTCCAGACATAATTCAAACCTGATTATTATAGCAGATTTTTATGATTATTGCCTAATGGGAGTTTGTCAAGATCCCATCTGCGTTTGGTTATATGTTACTACCTATCCTCTTTACTTTTTTTCATATCTGTATCGTCTCGATAGAGTGATAATCTAATATTTCATAATTCCAGGCAAAATGACGGCTGGATATACCTATTACGTGCATATCCAGCCCTTCCTATCGGTGAGGTGTCATAGACGGAAATCTAGCCTTTACCAATTCGGAACATCTTGGTACCACACACCGGACAGGTTCCCTGTGTCGCGGGTTTTCCATTCTTCATTGTTATAGCTTTAGCATCTTTGATTTCCCTCTTGGCACGGCATTTTACACAATATGCTTCCACAATCTACTCCTTTTTCAGCATAATGTTCTTATTTTATCAGTTCTTACTTCTGTTTAGTATCCCATCGATTTCTTCAAGTCTTTATCAACCCAGATATAGGACGCCCAGTAGTTCTGATCGAAGTAGCCTACCTGGTATTCACCGGCATAGTTCTTCAACCAGGGCCACCAGAAGGTAGCCTGGGGATATTGCGGAGCCGAGACCACGTATGCCTGGTCAAGAACATATTTCATCAGCTCCCTGAATTGCGCCATGGCTGCCTTATCATCGGTGATGTATGTTGCTTGCATTTTCGTCGATGCATCGATACACACCTGGTCGACAATCTGGCTCGCGTTACCTCCAAGAGACCCTTCCCCAACCATCGTCACCATATGGTAGAAGACACTGATAGGACCCCGACCACCAGTTGCTGAAACTATGTCATATTCACCGCTGCGGTAGACGGAAGTTACGGCGCCAGATTCCCTGACATCAAGCGACAGCTCGACGCCTATCTTCGACCACATATCCTTGATTACCGATAAGTAGTCAACCTGACTTTGAGCGATAAGCGCAGTAGTCTTGAATCCACTGGGATATCCTGCTTCGGCAAGAAGCTGTTTTGCCTTGGTTGGGTTATAGACATACAATTCCTTGACGGATTCCGGCATATCCGGGTCATCAAGTCCTAGGTAGCAGTCTGCGTAGGCCGGAGTGTATTCGATTGGCCAGGTCAGTATCTGCCCGCGACCGTAGTTCAAAGTCTTTTTAATCAACTCAAGGTCAACCCCCATCAGCAGTGCCCGTCGTACTTTAAGATCATTAAAAGGGCTTCTCTGGGTATTCATGTATATGTACCAGGGCGTTCCGCCCAGGGGCCCTTCTGCTTCTATCATCTCCGGAGCTGTCTTTCTCAAATTCTCTGCGTCTTCATAGCCGATTGGACCCCCTTGGTCGATCTTGCCTGTTCGCAGGGCTGCCAGCCGCGTGGACGCGTCTGGAATGATGAGGTATTGCAGTGAATCTATATACGGCACCTGGTTGCCCAGCCCGGGACCCACCGGATCCGTCCCCCAGTAATTGGGATTTTTCTCCAGGAGCATCCGGCTGCCTGCCACATAATCGATAAGCATAAATGGTCCGGTACCGACTGAGTTTCTCCAGCTTGCCATGTCACCATATTTGTCGACCACCTCAGGAGGAACCACGCCAACATAATTGCCGAATTTGGCTATAGCCGTTATCAAATCAGATGACGCTACTGTAACGGTAACCTCCATGGGGCCGGTTTTCTCGCAACTAAACGATTTTCTCATTGACGGATAAGCCCGGTACATATAAGCCCTTGAGTCAGTCATTACCTGCGTGAAGGTGAAGACGACATCGTCAGCCGTCATTTTTCGACCGCCGACCAGTCTGCTGGCCTCACTATCAGGATTGAGAGCATAATGTACGTTGTCCCGGATTTGGTAGACGAGAATCCCTTGGTCCGTGGCAGGATCAATACTCCATTCCCAGCTTTCCGCTGCAAAACCTCTCTTTTGAGAAAAGACATCATAGGCAGCAACCCAATCGCATTCGTTAGTGCCGTAACCACCGGCAGGTCCCTGTGCCCAGTCGCCCCTCCACATAGACTCGTTAGTCTGCAGGAACGTAATACCCTGGACAAATCCACGAGTAACGACATCATCGAAATTGGTGCTGTCCATAGTCTGCCAAAGTCTAAGCGTGCCGCCATACTCTGGTCCCGTTGAAGCTGACGGTCCTTCTTCCTCTTTCACCTCTTCCTCTGTCTCTTCTTCTCCTCCTACAGTCACTTTTTGCCCGGTATCTTCTTCTGTTACCTTTCCTCCGGTTTCTTCGGTTGTGTCGCAGGAAACCAGAACCAGTGAAAACACCATCATCACACTTATAATCAACCATGCAATCTTTTTCATCACTATCATTTCACCTCCTCTCCAGATTTAGGAGAAACGTAAATGTTCTTTGTTCATTGTCCTTTACGGAATTCTTTAACCTTTTCTATCCAATATTCTGAACTTTCGTTACATCACCTCCCTGACCGGCTCTGCCGCTAAGTCCGATTGCTCCAGGACTCCGGACACGAGAGGTACATAGTTGGTATTTGTGTTGTGGTACGTTGTTACTACTCAGCATCCTGGTTTCTCACGGCACGGCTCGCTCTTATAATTTACGCAGCTAAGGGTCTTCTTCTTGTTCCATAATCACCCCATTGACTTCGAAGTAATCTCATACTCATAGGCGATAAAAGAATTATGGTAGTATAAATGTTTCAACCTGGTAAGTCAAGACTGACTTATTGATTATTTTATGGCAACCAATTCAGTATTGTTTCATACCAAAAAACATTGACAACTTATCATTTTTATGATAAACACTTCTATACTTTTATTATGATTATGATGTGTCGAAGGGCAGATGAGGGCAGTCTCTTCGATAGGATATCAAAGGCTTTTACCAAGTTACTATAAATTGATCGGTTGAGTGATATGAGTGCATACATAATTCGAAGAATACTACTGGTAATACCTACGCTGTTCCTGGTGACCATAATAGTATTTATGCTTGTACGCTTCATTCCGGGTGACGTACTGGACATGATGGTTTCCGAATGGACGGCAGAAGGGTCAACTGATATTCAGGACGTTGAAGACCTCAGAAAAGCCATGGGACTGGATGA
>MGML01000157.1:585-2221 GCA_001796415.1 Chloroflexi bacterium RBG_13_46_14 | reverse complement strand
GCTGGGAATCTTGCCACAGGAAACAGGTGAGTTCTCCGGTATGCTTCAAGGCAACCTGGGGCACTCACTGTGGGATAACGAACCTGTAACAGACATTTTACGGACGAGACTTCCGGTATCCATTGAGCTTGGTTTCCTGTCTATGCTGATTAGTTGGTCGATAGCCCTGCCGATAGGCATATTCATGGCTACCCGGCAGGACAGTTTGATGGACTATTCGGGGCGTATCTTTGCTATAGTAATGCTCTCCATTCCCGGTTTCTGGCTTATGACCATGGTAATAGTCTACCCCTCAATCTGGTGGGGCACAATGCCCAACATAGTCTATGTCCCTATTACTGAGGATTTGCTGGAAAACCTGAAACAATTTATTCTCCCGGCTTTCCTGACAGGTGCCGCTTCCTCAGCGTTAACCATCCGGCTGATTCGCACAATGATGCTGGAGGTCTTAAGACAGGATTACATAAGGACAGCTTGGGCAAAGGGGCTTAGCGAACGAACTGTCTTGATGAGGCATGCCGTGAAAAATGCTTTTATTCCGGTAATTACCGTCATCGGAGGGCAGATACCGGTCGTACTTGCCGGTCAGATTGTTACCGAGACGATATTTGCCTTGCCTGGGATGGGTATTGCCTTTCTTGAAGCTCTTAATCAAAGAGACTACCCGATAATCAGCGCCATAAACACGATTATTGCTGCTGCCATATTGGTAATGAATGTCATCGTTGATATATCCTACGCCTGGATGGATCCCAGGATCCGTTACAAGTAGAGGGGAGACCAGAAAAATGGCAGAGACTCCACTAGAAACATCATCAAAGGTAATTGGACGACGAAAGCGGCATTCTTTTCTAGTTGATTTATTTATTCGTCTATTCAAGACGAAACAACTGGGTTTCATTGGTTTCATAGTAATCTTGTTGCTTGTTTTTACTGCCATTTTCGCTGACCTGACATGGCTAGGCTTTCCACCTCCGGAAGAAGGCGGTCCTGGTCTTGCCCCTTATGGATGGAATCAAATTTTGCTGGAAGACCGTCTATCTCCTCCGTCATCCAGGTTTTTACTGGGGACAGATAACCTGGGACGAGACATGCTTAGCCGTATTGTCTACGGGGCTCGTATTTCCATAGCCGTAGCACTGGGTGCTCAGGCTATCAGTGTGGTTGTTAAACTGCTTCTTGCCGTTCCTTCGGGGTACTTTGGTGGAAAGTATGATACCATATTACAGCGATTTGTTGACGCCTGGATGTGCTTTCCGGCACTCGCCCTTTACTTAACTATTATGGCTGTTCTGGGTGCAGGTATCTGGCAGGTGATAGTTGTCCTGGGAGTAAGCGGTGGTATCTCCCAGGTGAGAGTAATAAGAAGCGCCGTTATGCGCATTAGAGAAGATGTATATTTTGAAGCGGCGAGGGCTATCGGAGTTCCCGGTCGTATGATACTCACGCGTCATGTTTTACCCAATATTATATCCATTATAATTATCAGTGTTGCCTCCGGTATGGGCATGGTAATTCTGGCTGAATCGACACTCAGCTTCCTCGGCTTAGGTATCCCACCTCCCTATCCCAGCTGGGGGGGTATGCTTAGCGGCTCCGGACGCCAACACATGACCATAGCTCCCTGGATGATGAT
>MGML01000157.1:0-567 GCA_001796415.1 Chloroflexi bacterium RBG_13_46_14 | reverse complement strand
GTCAATGGTAGTATTTGCCTTTAATATGCTGGCCGACGCCCTGAGAGATTTACTCGATCCGAGGCTGAGAGGTGGTCTTGGACGCTACGGGACGTCACTAAAACAACTCCAGAAGCTGGCAGAAAAAAAAGGTGCTGAGATGCAGCGTTAAATCAAAAAGCCTAACCGGCTTGAAAGGACTATAACCTACAATCATAAGGCTATCCATATAACCAATATCCAAAATACTGCATATCAAAGGGATTAAAGCCTACCTGCCGTATAAGACTTTTGCAGATGGGTAGTAAGTATATAGATAATCAACCATGAAAAACACATATTGAGGGAAACCTAATTTACTGAACTTAGT
Organism: Chloroflexi bacterium RBG_13_46_14; assembly: GCA_001796415.1. The sequence goes on along the minus strand of MGML01000157.1, from coordinate 218 downwards.
CGGCATTCCTCAGGGCAGTCCAGAGGTTGGATAATGTTATACTCTGTCCCTGCATGAGCATGGTGGTTCTGAATACCCTGCCGGCTATCCAGAGGAAGAGAAGTCCCGTGTCTATCATCCCCGCCAGCGAAGCCCCGATCTCCAGTCCGCTCATATCACCACCGGCAGCGATCCTGACCAGTATACCCGAAGGAGCGGTGAACGGAATATAGGAGAGG
>MGML01000156.1:24923-27021 GCA_001796415.1 Chloroflexi bacterium RBG_13_46_14 | reverse complement strand
CCAAGGTTTTCCATGAGTGTTTTCATCTGCTTGATCTTCGCGATATCTTCATCGGAATACAGACGTATATTACCCTCGGAGCGAGACGGTTCTATTATGCCAATCTTTTCATAGTAGCGCAAGGTATATGAACGAACCCCGCACATCCTTGCGGCTATACTTATCACATACCTCGGTTCTCGATTTGTTGAGTCCATAAATCACCTCGACACCTAAATGTCCGGACGTAAAACTGCCAGTTGCCGGTATAGCCTTTTCTCTTCATCAGTCAGCTTCTCAGGTAATACAACCTTTACTTTCGCTATCAGGTCTCCCTTGGATGAGCTGTTCAATTTAGGCATCCCCTGACCTGTCAGTTTAAACTCTCTTCCGTTCTGAGTTTCTTCAGGTATCTTCAAAGCCAGTTTGCCCTTCAACGTCGGTACCTGCACTTCACCACCCAGCAGAGCTGTCATCAAAGGTACAAGTACTTCCACCTTCAGGTTATCACCACTCCTCTGGAACTGTGTGTGAGGCTTTACGGATACCACGAGGTATAGATCACCTGACTTTCCACCACTATATCCAGCTTCGCCCTTCCCGGCGATACGGACGCGCGAACCGTCCTTAACTCCTGCAGGTATTTTAACCTCTATTCTTTTCATACCGGACGTCATTCCGGAACCCATACAGGCTGAACATACTGCATTCTGGATACGACCGGTGCCGCTACAGGAGGGACAGGCTTCGCGACTTTCCATACTTAATATGCGATTGGATCCGTTATACGCTTCTTCAAGTGTTACTTCGACGGGGTGTTCGATATCACGTCCGCGTCGTGGTCTTGCCTGCCGACTGAATCCTCCGGTTCTGCCCCGACCGAATATTCCGCCGAACAAATCCTCAAGCTCACCCTGATCGAACTGGGATCCCTGTGGTCCGGAACTGCTGAAATCCCAGCGTACGTTCTGGTTCGCTCCGGCTTTTTCGAACTGCTCGGCATGTTGCCACTGGTCGCCGTATTTGTTGTATTTCTGGCGTTTTTCTTTGTCTGACAGCACTTCGTAAGCCTCGTTTACCTCTTTAAATCTGGCTTCTGCCGACTTGTCACCGGGGTTAACGTCGGGATGATACTGTCTTGCCAGGCGGCGATATGCCTGCTTTATATCCTTTTCGCTGGCATTACGATTTACGCCTAATATGTTGTAATAATCTTTCCCCGCCATCTTACTCCTCAGGTATAATTATAAATTCTTTATGCAGATATGTCAATATCTATTATCATTATTCTTAATAATTCTTTATTAACTTTCAATTTTTGAAAAAGGTTTAAAAATGATTTACTTTTTACTCTCATACACGTATTATATTCAGAGAAATTCTAATTCATTATTTTAAGGAGTATCGTATTCATGAAAATGAGAGCCGCCGTTTGCAATGAGAACGGCAAACCACTTGATATTGAGGAAATAGAGGTTATCGACCCTCGACCAGGCGAAGTCCTGGTAAAGGTAGATGCGACCGCAGTATGCCAGAGCGACCTCCATGGTATCGACGGTGATGTCCCTGGCAGATTGCCGGGTATAGCGGGACACGAGACGGTAGGACGCGTTGCTAAAGTCGGAGAAGGCCTAAGCCGGATCAAGGTCGGAGATTATGTCTGCTGCACCACCACCACGGTGGGATGTGGATTCTGTGATGAATGCCTTGCCGGACGCCGCTCAAACTGTACGACCTACCCTATGATGGGGCCGATGATGAGAGAACCCGGACGCTCCAACAGCAAGGGTAAACCTGTCTCTACCCTGGCAGGAACAGTCGGCGGATTTGCCGAATACGTTCTTCTCGATGAATATGCACTGGTAAAAATTGACGAATCTATGCCTGTTGACAAGGCATGTCTCATTTCCTGTGCCGTCATCAGCGGTTTCGGCTCGGCGATCACCGCCGGAGTTAAACCTTTCTCCAGTGCTGCGATCATCGGGACCGGCAGCGTTGGCATTAATGCTATCCAGGGCTCTGCTTTCCTGGGAGCCTGTCCCGTCATAGCCATTGACATGCTTGATAGTAGACTCGAAGCGGCTAAGCAGTTCGGCGCCACTCACACAATCAATGCCAG
>MGML01000156.1:24389-24913 GCA_001796415.1 Chloroflexi bacterium RBG_13_46_14 | reverse complement strand
GACACGATTCAGGCAGTAAAGGACATTACCGGCGGCAAAGGCGCTGATTATGTATTCATCACCGCGACCACTGCCAGTAATGCGCTTTCCAAACAGGCGATCGGCATGTCCAGCCCCAACGGTGTTATTTGTAGAGTGTCTCTTGGTGGCATGACACCCGAATCGATGAAGGATATCGAATGGATGCGTGGTCTGGCAGGCTTCGGTACATCGAAAAAATTTATCAGCCCGATGATGGGGGGTTCGAACATTATCCAGGATATCCCTAATTACGTGAAAATGTATCAGGCAGGACGACTTCAACTCGACAGCCTGGTCAGCGGTCACTATCCTCTCGACCAGATAAACGAAGCAATAGGAAAACTGAGAACCGGTGAAGCCCTTCGCAGCATCATTATGATGTAATCCGGGATTATTGAAAGACAGGAGGCCGGACTTTTAAAACGTCCGGCCTTTATTTATGATCTCTGATTTCAGGTTTGCCTGCCGGGCATAATTTAAGGCATAAATCGCACAATATCGAA
>MGML01000156.1:20382-24355 GCA_001796415.1 Chloroflexi bacterium RBG_13_46_14 | reverse complement strand
GGCAGATCTTTGGATCCGGCATACGATACGGTTCGAGGGCATTCACCGGGCATGAATCTATACATATAGTGCAATCGCGGCAGGCAGGATTTTCTTCTTCCTTCATAGATACATCAGGCATATTACAGGGTATATCGGTCATCACACCCATAAACCGTAATCTTGGACCATACTCCGGGTGAAGAACGACTGTGTTTTTACCACGCTTCCCTATTCCGATACTGATAGCGGCTTTTTTCAGATTTATCTCTCCCTCCAGCGGATAACCGATACGACCGACCGCTTCAGCTGTATATCCGGAGTTATCAATGAAAAGCAACAACTCATCTATCCTTTGCTGGACATGTTTCTCGAATCCATACAACCGGAAATTCCCGTCCTCATGACCGAAATCATCAAGATTTCGTTCCGGTGTAGACTCCAGACCCAGAACAAGCAGGGTTTTATTTTCAACACAGATAATTCCGGCAACATCGAACAATGTCTTTGATTTCTCCAGTATCTCTGTGACTATTGTCATATATAAGCTCCTCAAGCACCGGTATCATTTTAACAAATCATAATACTCTATGCAGTATGTTTAACATTGACAAATACGCACATATCTAATATATTTCTCGTAATTCACCAGAAAGAGAATATGTCAATCATTCAGAATATTTTCACAAATATGGCCGTACCGATGCCACTTCACAGGAAGCTGTATCTGGTTGTCCGTAATAATATGATCAAGATAGTAAAGCGCCAGGGTTGCTGCGGCCATCCAGGCGAACCCGGCTGCTGACAGGTACAAAATTCCCCGGAGGGGATAGAAGGAGGTCATCATCATGAGCATTGAGCCTCAGTACACAAGACTGCGGATCTACAATGGAATTATGGGTTGTCTCCACCTGGCCCAGGCTGTGTTCGTATTTCTCCTGAGCAATGACTTCTCGCTGCCACTCACAACGTCATTCCTGGAATTCAACCAGGAAACAGGAAAACTCTGGCCGATGACGGAAACCGCGGTAAATCTTCCGTTCGGCCCGATGGTAGCCCTGTTCCTGCTCCTTTCAGCTATCGCACACTTTACGGTTATCACCCCTGGAGTATTCGGATGGTATGTCAGAAACCTTCAGAAAGGCATCAATTATGCCCGATGGTATGAATATTCTTTCAGCGCTTCCCTGATGATCGTCCTTATCGGAATGCTGTGTGGCATTTACGACATCGGTGCCCTTCTTATGGCATTCGCTCTTACAGCGGTAATGAACCTTTGCGGCCTGATAATGGAAGTACACAACCAGACAACTGAAAAGACCAACTGGACTTCATATGTAGTAGGATGTATCGCCGGTGTTGTCCCGTGGATAGCTATTGCCGTTTATTTCTTCGGTTCCCTTTCAACCACCGACGGCGGAGTTCCGACTTTTGTATACTTCATCCTGCCAACCTTGTTCGTGTTCTTCTTCAGCTTTGCACTTAATATGGTTTTTCAATATCGTAAGGTTGGCAAATGGCGTGACTACCTCTACGGTGAGAGAGCCTACATACTCCTGAGTCTCATTGCGAAATCGGCTCTGGCATGGCAGGTATTCGCCGGCACGCTCAGACCGGTATAGCGGGAAAAAACCGGCAGACTGTGTCATAATAATACCCGGCAGCAATACTCTGACAATACCGATTAGCGAGGTGAAGGATGTTTACTTCTGAGGATACCGCTCTTGTAATAATCGATATCCAGGAAAAACTGTTCCGGGTAATTCATGAAAAAGAAAATCTTTCCGCGAACACGGTTAAGCTTGTAAAAGGGATCAAGTCTCTCGATATACCGGTGATATTGACCGAGCAGAATCCGGCTGGTCTCGGACTTACTCTACCCGAAATTTCCTCTTTGCTGCCTAACGTTGATCCGATAGTCAAGTTTGATTTCAGCTGTTGCAAAGAGAATGCTTTTCTCCGTAAACTCGAAGAACTGAAACGTAATCAAATACTGCTTTGCGGGATTGAAACACATATCTGCGTTTACCAGACCGCAATCGACCTTGCCGATATGGGGTATGAGGTACAGGTGACAGCCGACTGTGTATCGTCCAGGACAACAGCCAACCATGACACCGCGCTGTCCAGGATGGAGCTGGAAGGCATTATGCCCACTTCTACTGAAATGATCCTTTTCGAGTTACTCGGAACCGCGAAACACGATAAATTCAAGGAAATCAGTGCACTAGTAAAATAACGCTATGAACGAAGAGCAGGCGAAGCTTACCATCCGGGTGCATCCCGGCGCGAGTAAAAACATGATAACCGGCTACACCGATGGTGTTCTCAATATCAAAATAACGACTCGACCTGAAAAAGGCAAAGCCAACGAATCACTGGTTAAATACCTGAGCAACATTCTGGGTATACCAAAAAGCAATATAACGATACAAAAAGGAACTACATCGCGTAATAAACTTGTCATGATACAGGGAATCGGTACTTCAGACGCGATTTCTCTCCTTGTCAGTCCGGCTGATGGGAAATATTCCATTTAGAAAACCTGTCCTATCCTTTTCTTACGCATCGGGAACACTCCTGTTCCATGCCGGTTGGTCTCCCTGTACATATGTAAAATTAAGGACTATAATACAGAGAATCTGCCTGTTGATGTCCTTTTTCACGGGAAACCACGGGAACGAGTAGAATTTTGCAGGAAAACTATTCACAAAAACCCGCCGACAGATTTTATCGTCCGAAAAGGCAACGCAATAAGCCGTGGCGAGTGCCGCTCCCGGCATTACCAAAGATGAAAACCGGAAGCCCTTCTTCACTTATCCTTATTTCCGGTTTCGTCGGATTGATATTCCTTGGAAACCTGTTGCTTATGCTTCCTGTTTCATCGAAATCGGGTGAATTCACCTCTTTTATCAACGCCCTCTTTACGTCTACATCGGCTGTGTGTGTTACCGGTCTGGTCGTTGTGGATACCGCCGACTACTGGACTCCTTTCGGACAGGCGGTAATCCTCATACTTATCCAGTTGGGCGGTTTCGGTTTCATGACCAGCGCCACCATATTTATGCTCGCCTTCGGGAGACGTATCGGTCTCCAGGAAAGACTGCTTATCAGTGAATCGATGGGATTGGCGCGGCTCGGCGGCCTGATAAAAATCGTTAAACGAATGGCTATGTTCACCATTACAGCTGAATTACTGGGAGCGGTTATCATGTTATTCTCCTTCTCCAGAGAGTATTCCGGAGGAAAAGCAGCCTGGATATCGCTTTTCCAGTCGGTTTCGGCTTTTAATAATGCCGGTTTCGACCTCTTCGGAAGTTTCAGAAGTCTTTCAGGACATTATGACGTTCCGCTCGTCCTTTTAACCACAGCTGCCCTGATTATTCTGGGAGGAATCAGTTTTATCGTGATTTCCGATATGGTAAGCAATAGAAAATGGCGCAGGTTATCACTCGACAGCAAGCTCGTCCTCATCGCGACAGCTCTGCTGCTGATATTCGGCTTCATCCTGGTGCTGCTTACCGAATCCGTCGATCCTGACACTCTTGGCTTTATGTCGATTCCCCAGAAACTCGTAAACGCCTTCTTTCAGTCGGTTACGGCAAGAACAGCCGGTTTCAGTACGGTTAATGTAGCTAATTTTGCAGATTATGTTTTGTTCTTCACAATGTTGTTTATGTTTGTCGGCGCTGCTTCAGGTTCAACCGCTGGAGGCGTAAAAGTCAACACGTTCGGAATTATAGTAGCAACAATGTGGAGTTCCCTGCGGGGAAAAGAACATGCCGGCGTATTTCGCAGACGTTTTAGCCCGTCCCAAATAAACAGGGCTCTTACAGTAATAATGGTCTCTCTGGCATTTATCTCGTTGATAGTCTTCGTCCTGACTATCACAGAAGAGTGTCGTTTCATAAATCTCTTGTTCGAGACTGTATCAGCGTTCGGGACAGTAGGTCTTTCTACCGGCATTACCCCGGATTTATCCGTGGCTGGCAGG
>MGML01000156.1:20140-20360 GCA_001796415.1 Chloroflexi bacterium RBG_13_46_14 | reverse complement strand
TTGTTGGTCGACTGGGGCCATTAACCCTGGTACTGGCACTAATACAACGACAGAAAACAACAGCCTATAATTACCCCGAAGAAATGATAAGAATAGGCTGACAACAGGAGGTACTATGAAAAAACAAATTGCAGTATTCGGACTCGGCAGATTCGGAATGAGTCTGGCTACAACACTGGCATCGGAGGGACATGATGTACTGGCTGTTGACAAAGATGAG
>MGML01000156.1:19376-20075 GCA_001796415.1 Chloroflexi bacterium RBG_13_46_14 | reverse complement strand
GGTTCTCAATGAACTGGGTATCGCTAACTTCGATATTGCCATCGTTGCCATAGGTTCTGCGATCGAAAGCAGTGTTCTGATAACGATATTGCTGAAAAAACTCGGTGTCGATTATGTAATTGCCAGGGCAAACGATGAACTTCATGGGAGTATTCTTGAAAAAATCGGCGCTGACTACGTAGTCTACGCTGAGAGAGAGATGGGAAGCAGGGTAGCTCATGGCATAATGCTGACGGAGGTATCGGACTATATGACCATAACTCCGAGTTATGGAATCGCCAAATATAAGGTTGCTCTTCATCTCGCGGGTGAGAGCCTGGACTCACTCGAAATAGGCAGAACCGGAAAATGGGAAGTGGCAGCGCTACTAATCCAGCGTCAAAACGAGGTTATTGTGACTCCGGATAAAACCGAGGTTCTTCAAACGAATGATATAATGATCCTGTCCGGAAGTGATGATAAACTTGTCAAGATGCTGGACAAATTCAGGGAAAAGAAAAGTAACGGAATATAATATCCTGAATCGTATATGCGTCGGATTATTCCTTTTTCTCGACGAATACCATCACTCCAGCTTTCACTTTACTTAATCCGGTAGCATCCCCGAGCACCTTGCCGAAAACGATTACGGGAGAAGCCGGCCTTGGTCTGTTGTCTATACTAATATTACAATAATATGGACACTGGTATAATTGACAA
>MGML01000156.1:0-18961 GCA_001796415.1 Chloroflexi bacterium RBG_13_46_14 | reverse complement strand
TACTGCCGAATACTGAAAAAATTCTTTCCGGATGCTTCTCGCCGCACTCAGGGCATTTTATATCTTCATCGCTTTCGAACATGCCGCGCAGCATCTCGAACTTGCCTTCGCATTTTTTACACTTGTACTCGTATATAGGCATAGGACCCTCCGTAAGTCTAGTTTCTAATAATTTCTATCGCCCCGTACGGGCAGGCTCTTACGCAATCGGCGCACCCCTTGCACAAAGAAGGATCCGGCATCGGCGGTTCATAGGATGCTTCCTGGGCCAGCAGTTTCTTTTCACAGGCCTTCACCGCCTGACAAATACCATCCTCACAATCTCCGGGTCTGCATTTATTATAATCGATTAATGCCATTTTAGAAGGCATAATTCACTCTTTTCGCTGATATTATTATGCAGAATATAACATTCTCTCAGTTATCGGTATGTGATATTTGTCAGAAAAAAAATATTGGTTCTTTATCAGTGCCATCCGTGCATCGTAATACCTGGGAAAGAACGCGGTATCTGTAAACGTTACTTAACTCTCCGACCCGTTAATTTTCAACATGGTTGTGTCAGCTACGGTTCACAGAAGATATATTATTCCAAACATATACCTTACAATATTATCCTCTTCAAGTATTATCCTGATCATCCCACAATCGGAAAGGAGGATATTCATCCGTCATCAGCGAAGCATAGGCAAACACTCGATAACTCCATCGATTCAAACCGACCACCAGCCTGAAAATATCTTCAGGGTATTTCCCTTTGAACATAACCACTATGGCGCCAAAGATCGCCAGGATGAAAGTCAAACCTACCCGACTGTGCTGGCCGCCGCCACCTTGAAATAGTGAAAGGACTATATAATGAGGGATCGCCAGCAGCCACCATTTTACCAGTACCAGGCCTTTGGACAGTTTTTCAGGATATTCGATTGTCAGATCGGCCGGATAGTCGTCATCAGGATCAAGACTGAATGGCGGATATTTGTCAGTTCCAAGGACTTCGTAACTGTAAAAACCCACCCGCCAGGTCCAGCGCAACACTCCGGTATTAAAGTCAAACAGATTATTCGGGTATTTTCCCGTAAAAAGGATCGCGAAAAATGCGATAACGACAACCACTACGAACGTTACCCATAGGAATGCAAGGATTATATAGTGCGGTAGTGCCAATAGCCATTTCAATAACCACCAGCCACCTCCCGGAGGACTTGTAAGTTCTCCCCTGACTGATATCGGATATCGTTTCTTTTCCTGCATTATTTCTGAGTCTCCTCATGTATTTATTGATATATTGTTGGTTACCAGAGTTAACAGTAAATACATCATGCCCCTTCTTATGACCTTTTTCAATATACCTGTGGGCTTCGACTATCTATTCCGGAGGGTAGGTCCTATCAATCTTTTTTTTTGAATTGACTATTTCTTTTTACCGACTGCTGCCAGCGGGGCAACCGCAATCCAGAGAGTGATAGTAATCAACATCGAGGTTACGTAATTGATATCCCCCAGATCAAGTTTAGGTGCAATCACATCCCACAGAAGCATAAGGAACAGTGAACTCAGGAAAAACCCCGGTATCGCCGCCAGTATTCTTAAATAACCCATTTCTATTTTCTCCTTTTTATTTTATTTATTTTGATACGCTCAACAATGATATCATTCCGGATTTTCCACCGGTAATCTGCTGAGATTCGGATTCGGGATAGTCAACACTACCGGTGAGGTGATTCAGGCTAATCTTGCCGCATCTCACACAATATGTATATTCTTCCCCTTTATACATGAAAGTAGATAATACATGATACTGCACAAAACATTTTGGCGGAAACGCCTGCACCTCCCGTGTTTGGAAAGGAGAAAGAGTGAACCTGGTGAATTATTATCCACAGATAATAACAGGGCTGGATATCCTTTCATCGAAGTATCCAGCCCTTTTCTAATTCAGTAAATATCTCCTGTGAAAATCTAGGCTTTACCTATTCGAAACACCTTAGTCCCACACGTCGGGCATACACCCTGAGTAGCAGGCTTTCCGTTTTTCATTTTAATGGCTTTAGCATTTTTGATGTCCTTCTTCGCCCGGCATTTAACACAATATCCTTGCATTATTATCCTCCTTTCTCCGTATATCATTTCGATATTATAATGATCAAGTCTCTGATTAGTATCCCATTTCTGCTTTCACATCCTGATCAATCCATACCCACCACGGCCAGTTGAAAGCCAGCCAGCCTATTGAGTTCTCTCCTGAATAGTTCTTCAGCCATGGCCACCAGAGGGTATAAGTCGGATATCTGGGAGTCGGGATTACCCAGGCACCTTCGAGCAGGTATTTCATCAGTTCCCTGGTTTCGGTCATGGCGGCATCGAGGTCGGTAATCGCCGTCGTAAGCATATGGTCGGTTGCCTGATTGACGTGAGCGTCATTAATCCGGCTGAAGTTACTCATCGTTACACCGGTATAACCGGCTACCTCAGGCCATGAAGAAGGAGGTGGTATAGCGCCGACTATCATTTCGTCATAACCCACGCTGCTTAAGGTACTCCAGTAGTTGCCGAATTCCATAATATTGAATTCAAGCTCGATGCCAACCTTTGCCCACATTTCCTTGATTACCGAATAATAATCAACGTCATTCTGGGTCATAACGATTTCAGCCTTGAAACCTTCGGGATAACCTGCTTCTTCAAGTAATTCCACGGCTTTATCAGGATTATAAACATAGAGTTCTTTGATTGTCGCCGGCATATCTGAATCGTCGATACCGAGGTAAAGCCCTTCGTACCCTTTCTGCTGCCAGTAAGGCCAGGTAAGGATATGGCCAAGACCCTGATACAGGCCTTCGTTGATCTCAGTAAAATCAGTCGCCATCATCATTGCCCGGCGGACTTTGACATCAGCGAAAGGTGTGCCCGAAAGGTCGGTCCTCATTCCCAGCAAGCTGACAGCGCCTATAAAGCCCTCGGCATATTTCAAATCCGGTTTTTGCTGGAGGAGAGTTGCCCTGTCTTCAATGGAAATGGAACTCATCTGGTCAAGAGTACCGGTACGGAAGGCGGCCTGCTGGGTAGAAACATCAGGCATAATAAGATATTTGACACCATCGATATAAGGCAGTTGATCACCCTTTCCGGGACCGCTAGGGTTTTTCATCCAGTAATTGGGATTTCTCTTGAGTTCTATCTTGTTATCGGCGATATGGTCCTTCATCATAAACGCCCCGGCACCGACGCAGACCTGCCAGTTGGTCGTCGATTCTTCTCCGTACTGCTCGTCAACTTCAGGGGGCATTATCTGAGCCCCATCGCAAAGTAACATTACTCCGTTCAGTAACTGCTCGATTGGACATGTGTAAGATGCTTCCCTGGGACCAATTTTCTTGCAGAAAATACCCCCGGTCCAGGGGAAACTGGAGTGAAGGAAAAGTCCGGGGTGATTTCTCGGATCGTTCATGCGCATGTCGTAGTTCCAGATAACATCATCGACGGTTACTTCTCTACCGCCGACCATAACACTGATCGGGTTATCCGGGTCAAGAGAGAAATGTACTCCTTCTTTAATCTTAAAATATATGGTACCGGTTTTCCCTCCTTCGTCGATTTCCCAGTGAATGTCATCGGCGAGATAATAAGCTTTATAGGGACGGAGGTTTGTTGAAGCTGCCCAGGTAACTTCGTTCGTACCGTAACCGCCGGCTGCCCCTTTGGTCCAGTCACCGTTCCAGAGCCATTCGTTACAGGCCATGACAGGGGATGCCGTAAAAATTGACTAGGGAAGAAAGTCGGTTGCATCTCCTCCCATAGCTATCGTGAGTGTACCTCCGTATTGTGGTTCATCTGAAGAAGTAACAGTTTCCTGTCCTTCTTTTTTGCCACAGGACACAAGAACCAGTGATAATATCAACAAGCAACTTACCACTATCCAGATAATGTGTTTCATTACTTCATCCTCAACTTTAATATAAATCTATCCTGCAGCTCTTATATCAACCTCTACTCTGAAAGTAATCACCTCCTTCTGTCGGTCATGCCATGGAATCCGTTTCCACCGGTATGACAGGCTACCGAAGTCAGCTCTAACAAGTTTCTGTAGTGAACAGAAAGTATAATTGTAAATGAAATCATAGACCGAATCTTTTCACAAGTCAATAATATTTCCATTCCTGATAACGATGACTTGCCGATGAGCTTATAGCGAAAACTCAGGGAATTGTCGAAACACTATGCAGGGGGATATAAGCCTCCTGCTCTTCTTCCTTTAAAACCCATGGTCCTCAATCTCTGCGATTATTCTCTCAAAGGTAATAAAGCATCGCATTGTGTCCTTGACCCTATAATTGAAACAATGTATCCCCTGCTAGTCGGCGGGCTGGACCAGTACTTGAATCCATATTTATCACCCGGGCAACCGTCAAGTACCATATCAGTAATATACTCTCGAAACTGGGCGCTGCCAGCCGAACAGAAGCTGTCGTTAGAGCGATTAAGAAAAACCTTGTCTAAATATACTGTAAAACATGATTCAAACGGCATTAGGTTGCCTGATATATGTCACAGAAAGAGTATTCTACTTACTTTAAACAATAGTCAGAGTATAGTTATCATTACAGCCCGTAACTCTAGCCCGAATGCCTATTGGTCTTGCGGTTCATGAGTTTATCGAAAGCATCGAACCATTTCAGTTTCACTTCATCGGACCAGACCGGATCGAAAACGGGAAATTTCAATTCTCCGAAAGCCTCGAGCCATCCGAGTTTTACTTCATTTGACCATTCCGGATCAAAATTCGGGAACTTGGTGAGTAATAATCTGTCCCAGGATGTTTTTAGTGGAATTTCACTGATTTCTTGTGGAATATTTGTATCTATTTTGCTTCTCAGCCCTTTCCGCTTGACAGGAAGCTTAGTTCCAGTTCCATCCGGTAAAGTTCTCAGCCGCCTGGTAATGAACGGAGACAACAAAATACCTGCATCAGCAGCCATGGAAACGAAAAATTTGACACACTTCCGGTTTACGCTATCAGTTAATTCGAAGTTCTTTTGAAATTGTTCTTCAAGCTGTGAGTAGGTAGAAGATTGGAGATCGAAAGGTTCATTAACGTTGAACAGGTATCCATAACTATCGGTGGTAATTTGCTTGAGTAAATCTTTCTTTTGAATGCCTTTAAGTAAAACCAGTTGGTTAAACCGTGCGGATGGCACCCCGTTCGTATCTATGAGCCCGAGAAAACGTAAAGCAGCCATCAATTGGAACTCCAATGGATTATTGGACATATATTGACCGGTCCTTTTTGTATGTGATAGTATTTGGATAAATACATAAGGAGGAGAAATGTATGGGAGCAGCAATAGAATACCAGAAAGTGATGACCGAGATAGTATACATCAACCTGCCCGGGCCGATCGAGCCGGATCCAGGAATGAGCGGAGGAGAACTGCTTCATGGTTTTCTTGCAGAGCTTTACACTAGTACTAATCTGGATGGAGCCGCCAACAACGAAAATAAAAATTTCATAAATCTTCTTTGTACTAAGTGGAACATCCGGTTTAGATAATTGATACATAGCTAGTGGTGTGATTTTAACACATCATTAGCTTTCTTAACCTTGGCGAGGATATTTTTCACAGAAGCTGTTCACACAAATAGCTTCGGGTTGGCATTATTCGCTTCAAGGTATTCCATGATAGCCGTAATGAGAGAGACAACACTTGTGAATATGCCCCTGCGGATTCTCTCATCTGGAATTTCACGGAACCAGCTCTCTATCAGGTTCAACCACGATGATGAGGTAGGAGTAAAGTGCATGTGAAAACGCGGGTGTTTGTCCAGCCAGGAAATTACCTCAGGATGAGTATGAGTTCCATAGTTATCGACAATGAGGTGAAGGTCTACTCCTTTGTCGGTTTGCTTATCAATGGTACGCAGGAATTTCAGGAATTCCTGGTGGCGATGGCGAGGTAGACACTGTCCAATCACATTTCCATCTAGTACCATGTAACACCTATAATTTCGGGTAAAGATGTTTCAGTTTGATACGTGCATCATTGGTTGAAAAGTGCCAGTGAATCGTTTTTACAGCTACAGCGATCACTGATCGATACTGAGCAACGCGTTGCTCTAGCGCGTGATTACTATAATGACATTGCTACATTCTATAACACTCGCCTGGATGTTATTCCCGACCGATTCATAACCACCATAGCTAGACTACACACAAGGACTTTAATGGGCGCAGCTGATTTTGAACGAGCGTCTATCCAGGTAAATTTAGCATCCTGACACTGACAATTACTGGCTTCAGGACTGATTATTGACCATTCAGCCTTATATTCTAACAAAGAAATCCTTCCCTGATTTGACAGACTGTATAACCTCGATGCATCCGGCAATTAAGCAGAATGTGAAGAAGGACCGGACATAACCCGGAAGGATTTGTGATGGACTATACAATAGCGGTGCCCGTAGATAAGAATAGAACCTCCCTCGTGGAGGTTCTATATATTAACAAATTTGGTAGCGGGGGTTGGATTCGAACCAACGACCTCCGGGTTATGAGCCCGACGAGCTGCCACTGCTCTACCCCGCGTCACTGTTTGAGTATAAACCCTGCCACTCCCAGTGTCAAGGAAGCAGCTTCATGCGTGGGGTTGACAAACAGGCTCAAACAAGCTAGTATACCCGATAGTTTACAAATACAGCATAAAGCAGTAAAGCAACATAATGGTACTTTATGTTAATACGCTTTACTGCTATAAATTTAAGCAAAGGAGAGACACATGAAGATACTTCTTGTCTACCCGAGCTACCCAGACACCTTCTGGAGTTTCAGACATGCCCTCAGGTTCATTTCTAAAAAAGCGGCTTTCCCACCCCTCGGTTTACTGACGGTTGCCTCAATGCTGCCCGGAGACTGGGAAAAGAAACTCGTCGATATGAACGTTAAGGACCTGACCGATGAAGATATAAAATGGGCTGATTATGTTTTTATCAGCGCCATGGTCGTCCAGAGAGATTCTGTCAAAGAAGTGATATCGAGGTGCAACACCCTGAATACAAAAACAGTCTGCGGCGGACCGTTATTTACCACCGGCTACGACGAATTCGAAGGTGTCGATTACTTCGTCCTCGGTGAAGCGGAATCGACCCTCTCCTTCTTCCTGGCAGACCTTGAAAAAGGTGAAGCGAAACATCTTTATGAAAGTGATGAAAGACCTCCGGTGGAAAATACTCCCCTGCCGATGTGGTCTCTTATCGAGACGAACCAGTATTCTTCACTCGCCATCCAGTATTCCCGGGGCTGTCCGTTCGACTGTGAATTCTGCGACATCATCATCCTCAATGGGCACGTGCCACGCACCAAGAAAAAAGAGCAGATTTTAGCCGAACTGGACGCGGTATACGAAACCGGATGGCGCGGCGGCGTTTTCATCGTCGATGATAATTTTATCGGCAATAAGAAAAAGCTGAAAGCCGAAACCTTGCCTGCGATGATTGAATGGCAGAAACGGAGAAAATACCCTTTCTCGTTTTTCACCGAGGTATCGATCAATCTTTCCGACGACGAACAATTGATGCGGTTTATGGCAGAAGCGCGATTCGACCGTATTTTCATCGGTATCGAAACGCCTAACGAAGACAGCCTGGTCGAGTGCAACAAGCTGCCGAATAAAGGACGTGATCTTGCCACAGCGGTGAAAATCCTCCAGAACAACGGCTTCGAGGTACAGGGAGGATTTATCGTCGGGTTCGATTCCGATCCCGTATCTATCTTTAAAAGCCAGATAAACTTCATCCAGAAAAGCGGGATTGTTACAGCCATGGTTGGTCTGTTAAACGCCCCGCGTGGTACCAGGCTGTACCACCGCCTTAAAGATGAAAACCGCCTGCTAACAGACATCTCAGGTGACAATACCGATTACTCGATTAACTTTATCCCCAAGATGAACTACGATACTCTGATAAACGGATACAGGAATATCGTACACACCATTTACTCTCCCAAACAGTATTATGAACGGGTAAAAACATTCCTTCAGGAATACAATCCGCCAAAGATAAACAGGGCACCGCAACTCAGGTTCCAGCATATAGAAGGACTTTTCAAATCGATCTGGTACCTCGGCGTCAAGGAAAAAGGAAGAAGGTACTACTGGAAGCTAATACTCTCCACGCTGTTCAAGAAACCGAGAGCTTTCCCACTCTCCGTAAGTCTGTCTGTGTTCGGATTCCACTTCAGAAAAGTAGCCGAAAGACTGAATACAAATCAATTAGAAGATATTACATCTTCAGGATAAAGGCTGACTCGAAGGTTATCGTTAAAGACAGAAAAGAGAATATACAGCGATAGAATCAACTTTCACAAATAACTGAATTATTTTTCTCTGATTGTCGCTTTTTTTTAATTGTTATGTTAAAATATATATGTTAATCAGAAACTCGTAATCCTAGCCTGAAATCCATTGTTAGTGAGGAGTTGTGGTGAAAGAAGAAATAAAGAAATTCCTGACCTACTTGTCGGTAGAGAAAGGTTTTTCGGAAAATACGCTGGCTGCCTATCAGAATGACCTTTCACAGCTGGCTGCATTCATTAAAGAAGAAGCTTCGAAATCCGGAAAAAATCCTTCCTGGACGGAATTCAATCGCCAGGCAATGCTCGCTTACCAGCTTACTCTTAAGGAAAGAAACTATGCAGCTACTACACTGGCAAGAAAAATAGCTGCCGCCAAGAGTTTTTTCAAGTTCATGATGTCCGAAGGTAAAATCACCGAGAATCCGACCCAGAATATAGCTTCGCCAAACGTCGGACGGCTTCTTCCAAAACCGATTTCTCTTAAACAGGTACGTCAACTTCTCGATCAGCCGGCAAAACAGTCGACTCCCGAAGCCAAGAGAGACCGTGCCATGCTGGAACTCCTCTATGCCAGCGGAATGAGGGTAAGTGAACTTATTTCTCTGAACCTGGAGGATATCGATATCGAAGGCGGTTTTGTACGCTGCTTCGGCAAAGGTAACAAGGAACGTATGATACCGATCTACCGTCAGGCTGCCGTAATAGTCGATGAATACATCAGAGAAGCCAGACCTCAGATAGTACGCAGGGATGATGAAAAAGCCCTGTTCCTTAACAGGCGGGGGGAAAGACTGACCCGGCAAGGTTTCTGGCAAATACTTAAAGGTTATGCCAAGGCAGCCGGGCTGGATGAAGAAGTAACACCCCACACACTAAGGCACAGCTTTGCCACTCACATGCTAAGCGGCGGAGCTGATCTGAGGTCGGTACAGGAATTATTGGGACACGCTAATATTTCGACAACTCAGGTCTATACTCACCTTACCTCAGAGCATGTCCGACGTACCTATGAAAAATCTCATCCGAGAGCCAAGTAAAACCAGTAACTTAACGAATTCATCATCGGGAGTTTATTATGCCTGCTAAATCTCGCCGTAAAAGAGGTAAAAACCTTCCTCCCAATAAGAGGATTAAACAATCTGGCGGCAGTACAACTGCCGCGGTAGCAAGCCAGTCAACTGTTAACACAGTCAATTCTGCTGCAGCTGTCGAAACTCCGGTCGTATCAGGGAAGAAAACAACCTCCCAGGTTCAGACTGCAGCCGTTCGACATCCTTATATAATGTCAGAACTGACGACGATAGGTATACTTGCAGTTCTAATCCTGGTCATTCTCGGTATACTGGCCGCTGTATTATAGTTGACTGCATAATTTTTATGGTCCCGTCATGGATTTTGAAAAATCGAGAGAAAGACTGATAAGCCGTATCGGCGCTGAAATCCGTGACAAACGAGTAATTGATGCCATGTCCCGTGTACCGCGGGAGAAATTCGTGTCACCGGACCTGCAACATTTAGCCTATGAAGACAGACCCCTTCCTATCGGGCTGAATCAGACCATTTCGCAGCCATTAATCGTCGCAATAATGACCGAAGCCCTGGAACTTACCGGAAAAGAAAAGGTTCTGGAAATCGGTACAGGAAGCGGATATCAGACAGCAATTCTTGCCGAACTCGCAGATACCGTCATTTCCGTAGAGCGCCTGCCGGAACTTGCTGACGCCGCCGGCACCTTATTGAATAAACTGGGATATACCAATGTAAGCGTTCACGTTGCAGGAAAAACACTTGGCTGGCCTCAGGAAGCTCCATATGACGCGATAATTACCACAGCGGGAGCTCCTGAGGTGCCACCCGACCTGATAGCCCAGCTTAAATTTGATGGTATACTCGTTATACCCGTTGGATCACGCCACATTCAGGAACTCGTGAAAGTTACGAGGCAGAAGACTAAAAACAAGATACAAAACCTTGGAGGTTGTCGCTTCGTATCGCTGATAGGTAAAGGAGCCTGGGACGAATAAAGTATAAGAGAACACTGAAAGGAAAATAAATGGAAATATCCGAAGCAATAATGAACCGGCGGAGTATCCGCAGAATGAAATCAGATCCTATCGATGAGGAAACTCTCGGAAAGGTACTCGAAGCAGCCAGGTGGGCGCCTTCCTGGAAGAACACCCAGTGCTGGCGGTTCGTAGTGGTACGTGACAATAGTACCAGGTCAGAAATTGCCGATTGTATGATCAGCGGCAGATCCGGTGAAAATCCCAGTGCAAACGCAATCAAGCAAGCACCGGTCCTTATCGTCGCTTGTGCTGAACTAGGTAAATCCGGACAAAACGCAGGTGATTTCGCCACCGACAAGGGTGACTGGTATATGTATGATGTCGCCCTTGCCATGCAGAATTTGGTCCTGGAAGCCCACTCACTGGGACTCGGAACAGTCCACCTGGGACTATTCGACGCACGGAAAGTCGCTGAAATTCTTGGAGTGACGAAAGGTTTCTGCGTGGTAGCGATGACCCCACTCGGTTATCCCGATGAAACACCCGGAACTGTCCCCAGGAAAGAGTTGTCGGAAATCGTATTCAATGAGAAATTTGGCGGCTAGATGAATTACAGAAAGTGGCTTTTTATCTCTGCCATACTGTTTATTTTCGGCCTGCTTCTCGGATTGATAATCCCCACCGAAGGTGCAGGTTTTTTTCTGGCAGAAGCCGCAGCCCTGGATGAAATGGCGGGAATTATAGCTCCGCTCCCGCAGATTGCTGTTTTTGTATTCATACTACTGAAAAACATCTCTGTTATAGTGTTGAGCTTTATATTAAGTCCATTATTATGTATCTTCCCTGTTATCACTCTCGTTATCAACGGCGGGGTAATCGGTCTGGTATCGGCAATAATCATGGAAGAGGAGTCTCTCCCGTTCCTGCTGGCCGGGCTTCTTCCACACGGCATACTTGAACTCCCGGCACTGATAATGGGGGAAGCAGTTGCTTTAAGTTTCGGAATCGCTGTTCTCCAGGGAACATTCGGTAAAGACAGGCGAGATATCATAATGTCTAATCTAAAAAACAACCTGAAATATCTTGCAATATCTGCCGGTCTTTTCCTTGCAGCAGCCATAATAGAAACGTTTGTTACACCTGTTATTTTAGATCATATAGCCTGATCGCGAGAGCCTTTTATACTTGCTGTGCGTATGTACAAAGACTATAATGAAAAAGAATAAACGTAGTAGGTGAAAAATGAACCAATATGCACCCGAAAACATCCGTAATGTTGTTCTACTGTCACATAATGGGGCTGGTAAAACATCGATATCAGAAGCCGCCCTGTTCGACAGCGGCGCAATAAACCGGTTAGGTAAGGTTGAAAACGGTACGACGACCTCAGATTATGACGAAGCGGAAGCAAAGCATAATATCAGTATACATCTCTCAGTACTACTCTGTGAGTGGGCAGATACGAAAATTAATATCATTGATACTCCGGGATACTCGGATTTCATAGCCGAGGTAAAAGCAGGTATGAGAGTCTGCGAAAGCGCGGTGATTGTCGTCTGCGCAGCCTCCGGTATTGAAGTCGGGACTCAACAGAGATGGGATGACTGTGAAGAAGCCGGTTTACCACGTTTTCTCTTCATCAATAAAATGGACCGCGAGAATGTCGATTTTATCCGTACCGTTACCGAACTGCAGGAGAAGTTCGGTATCCATTGTGTACCTATTCAACTGCCTATAGGTTCCCAGGCTAATTTCCAGGGCGTGGTCGACTTACTTACGTTGAAGAGTTATACCGGCACCGAGGGTCAAGAGGGTGAAGTCCCGGCGGATATGCAGAACCAGGTAGAAACCTACCGCGAGAAGCTGATAGAAGCCGCGGCTGAATTCGATGATACACTCCTGGAAAAATATCTTGGCGGTGAAGTTCTCAGCATGGAAGAACTGAACAATGGTCTCAGGCAGAGTGTCGCTGCCAGAAAGGTTGTACCCATACTGGCCGGTTCCGGGACGAAGAATATCGGTATCAGACAGTTACTTGACGCTGTCAAAGAATATCTTCCTTCTCCGGTAGAGTCGGAAGTAGCTATGATAAACAAATCGGGTGAACAGGAAATGGTTAAACCAGGAAAGGATTCACCTCTTGCCGCGCTTGTATTTAAGACTACGGCAGATCCATATGTCGGTAAACTTACCTACTTCAGGGTTTACAATGGTGTTTTTAAGAGTAATTCTCAGGTCTATAATTCCAACCGCCAGGAATCCGAACGTATCGGCCAGATATTCACTCTGAGAGGAAAAACACAGGAAGCGGCAACCGAGATACCGACAGGAGATATCGGCGGTGTAGCCAAGTTGAGCTTAACCAGCACCGGCGATACGCTGTGTACGCAGGATAAACCTGTTAAACTGGCACCTATTACATTCCCCAATCCGGTCTTCTCCCAGGCTGTTTATCCCAAGACCAAAGCTGACCTCGATAAACTTGGGCCTGCCCTTACCAGGCTTGTAGAAGAAGAACCTACCATGCATGTACGCCGCGATACCGAAACCGGTGAAACTATTCTGTCCGGAATGGGTGAAACTCAACTCGATGTTGCCGCCGAAGAAATCCAGAGAAAATTCGGCGTCAATATATTACTTGAGACTCCTAAGGTTCCATACCGTGAAACTATTACAGCAACCGTGCAGGCAGAATACAAACACAAGAAACAGACTGGTGGACATGGTCAGTATGGTCATGTCCTATTAAGACTCGAACCGTTACCTGTCGGAAGCGGTACCGAGTTTGTTGATCAAGTCGTCGGTGGACGCATACCCAGGAACTATATCCCGGCAGTTGAAAAGGGAGTAAAGGAAGCCCTGAACGAGGGAGTCCTGGCGCGTTACCCGGCCACCGATATCAAGATAGCTGTGTATGACGGCAGTTTCCATCCGGTCGATTCTTCTGAGATCTGTTTCAAGATTGCGGGTTCAGGAGCCTTCAAGAAAGGTATGGCCGACGCGAATCCCATCATTCTTGAGCCGATAATGAACGTAACAATAACTGTTCCCGAAGATTATACAGGAGATATTATCGGTGATCTGAATACCAAGCGTGCCCAGCTCCAGGGTATGAACCCTTCAAACGGAATGAACGTTATCCAGGCACAGGCACCACTGGCTGAGATTCAGCGGTACGCCATCGACCTGAAGTCCATTACCCAGGGCAAGGGTACCTTCACAATGGAATTCAGCCACTACCAGCCAATGCCGGTGACGAATTCTCAGAAAGTCATCGCTCATAGACAGGCTGAGAAGGAAGGCTAATATCCATACCTTTGCTAATACTGAAACTAAAAGAGAGTCACGAATATCCGTGGCTCTCTTTTTTTACCCGTGAGATATAATTTATGAAATTAGTTCCTTAATCTTTTCCTTGAAAGCCGGCAGTATCTTCTTCCAGTCACCGACGACTCCGTAATGGGCCATTCGGAATATATTCGCCTCGGAATCCTTGTTTATCGCTACGATAGTTTTCGATCCGGAGCATCCCGCCATATGCTGGCTGGCACCGGAGACGCCTACCGCTATATAAAGATCAGGCGTAACGATTTTACCGGTAAGACCTACCTGTGCCTTATCAGGCATCCATCCATTGTCACAGGCGGGGCGACTTGCGCCAACGGCGCCTTTCATCAACCTGGCCAGTTCTTCGAGTTGCTTGAATCCTTCTTCTCCACCAATACCTCGACCACCGGTGATTATCACGGTAGCATCTTCTAACTTAACGCCCTCAACTTCTTCTTTCACTTTATCCAGGATTCTGGTTCTGATTGCTGAAGCGTCAAGACCGGCGTCAATATTTATTACTTCACCCTGTCTCGAATCATCTTTCGCAAGTGGAGTCATCGACTTAGCCCTGACCGTCGCGATCTGGGGATCGGTATCAGTCACATATATCGCCTGTGCATTTCCGCCATACACCGGCTTCGTCTGCAGCAGTCTTTTCGAATCAGGGTCTATCTCCAGGGCTACACAGTCCAGTACCGCCGCGGTTTCCAGTCTGAAAGCCAGGCGTGCCGCAATATCACTCCCTACCTCAGTCTGTCCCATTAAGAGTATGGAAGGATTCACTTCTTTAGCAGCTTTCTCAGATGCCAAAACATAAGAGTCCGCCTGGTAATCTCCAAGCAACGGATCTTCGACCACATATACCTTATCGGCGCCATAAGTAATCGCTTCCCGTGCCCAACCGCTGACCGCACTCCCTATAAGAAGCGCACTCAGTCCCTGCCCAAGTTCATCGGCCAGTTTTCTTCCGCATCCCAGCAACTCTGTGGATATGGAACTCAGGTTTCCCTCGATAACCTCTCCGAGTATCATTACTCCTTTATTATCTGCCATCTGTTTTCCTCCTGTAATACTGCCCGGGATTCATTTCCGGGATCAGTAAATTTCAGTTTTATAATACCTTTACTTCCCTGAGTTTCGTCGCCAGTTTTTCCGCCGCTTCCTCGGGACTTTCTCCCTCGATAATCTCGCACTTGCCTTCCCGGATCGGTTGGAATAACTTGAGCAGCTTCGTACGTCTGCCTGATGCTCCGATTTTACCTGCATCGACCTCTATATCAGCAGGTTTCCAAACGATGGGTTCCTTCTTCTTGGCAGCCATAATTCCCTTGATTGTGGGGTACCTGGCTTCACCAAGTTCATTACTCACAGTAATTACGGCAGGAAGAGATACCTCGATAACATCGTAACCATCGGCTGTAACCCGTTCCACTTTTGCCTTGCCGTCTTCCGGCTCAATTTTCTTAGCCAGGGTAACACTGGGCAGTCCCAGTATCTCGGCAATGCCCGAACCAACCTGACCGTTATCCCAGTCAGCGGCCTGTCGACCGCAGAAAATCAGATCATATTCGCCAATTTTCTTGATCGCGCTGGCTATCGCATACGCGACCGACCAGGCATCGCCTTCAGCGTAGGCTTCATCTTCGAGTAGTACTAGTTCGTCGGCACCCATCGACAAAGGTTTCTTTACTACATCCCGCAGTAAATTATTGCCAAGTGATATCACGGTGATCTTACCGCCCTGGGCGTCTTTTATCTTAAGCGCCGCTTCGAGAGCATTCTCATCGAAAGGACTGATTACCGGCGGAATTCCCTGCGGGGGAATAACTTTGTTCGCGGAAGCATCAACCCTGAAACTCGCCGGTGGAGCCTCCGGGTCAACTACCTGCTTACAGCACACAATCATGTTCATAGCAGACATACTCCTTTAAGATTAATAATAAATGGGAAAACGACCCAAGAGAATAATAGCAATATTGAATGATACGCGTCAAGAAATTAAGCGAGTTTCCTGAGGAAGAGATAGACTCACTACTCTTTCTATTCCGGCGAAATCACGATATATATTTACCCCGCCGTACGGGTATATTCCCCTTAACTGCCTTGATGCTGCCTGACTCTGCCCCTCACCTACTTCAAGCAGGATCGATCCGCCCCGCAACAACTTGCTTACGGACTGCGCGACAATCGCTATTATGTATTCCAGTCCGTCTTTTCCACCGTTAAGAGCAGTTTCTGGTTCATGACCGGCGGTGTTTACCTGTCGAATATCCAAATCTGTTACATACGGCAGATTAGCCACTATCATGTCGACTGGTTCCGGAAGCGGTTCCAGTAAATTACCACACAGTAAAGTTACCCTGTCCTCAACTCTATGCCTCTGGCAATTCATGGATGCTACCTCGAGAGCCGGAGCTGATATATCCGTCGCATAGACTACGGCTTCAGGCAGGTTTAACGACAGGCAGATGGCTACTACTCCGGAGCCTGTTCCTGTGTCGACGATGGTTTTGTACGACCGTTTTTTCGCCACATCTATCGCTTTTTCAACCAGGAGTTCGGTTTCCGGCCTTGGTATCAGTACATCCTGATTTACGAAGAAGTCCAGGTCATAGAATTCCCGGTTCCCTGTGATATAGGCTGACGGTTCGCCTGTAAGCCGTCGTTGAAAGAGCGTTAAAAATCCCTCGTATTGCTGCGGTGTTAGTTCGCTGTCGATGTCGATGTAAAGCTTTACCCTGTCTATCTTGAGGGAATGCATAAGAAGTACTTCGGATTCAAGTAACGCATCATCGATATCGGCAGCTGAAAGTGTTTCTTTAGCTTCTCTTATAGCCTGCCGGAGGTTCATGCAAGCTGCTCCTGCAGCATCCTGGCACTATCGTCGGTCGCCAGGGCATCTATGAGTTCGTCCAGGTCTCCTTCAAGGATCCCCTCGATATTATGAAGACTCAAACCTATCCTGTGGTCGGTTACGCGATCCTGCGGAATATTATAGGTGCGTATCTTTTCAGAGCGGTCGCCTGTACCGAGCTGGGAGCGTCGTTCCTGCCCCATTTCTTCTTCCTGTTTCGTCTTCTCGACATCGAGCAGGCGAGCACGCAGGACTGCCATCGCCTTGTTTTTATTCCTTAGCTGGGAGCGTTCATCCTGGCACACTGTTACTATACCGGTGGGAATATGTGTAATGCGTACTGCCGTCGCCACCTTGTTTACGTTCTGTCCTCCTGCCCCTCCGCTGTGATAGATATCGATTCTCAGGTCTTCATTACTTATATCCACGTCCACTTCATCGGCTTCCGGTAAAACAGCAACGGTAGCTGTAGAAGTATGTATTCTGCCGGAGGATTCGGTAACCGGAACACGCTGCACTCGATGTACTCCTCTCTCGTACTTTAACCGGCTGAATACATGTTTACCTTTAACTTCGAATACCACTTCTTTGAATCCGCCGATTCCACTCTCGTTAATATTGATTATCTCTATGTTCCAGCCTTTTTCCTGTGCATAACGGCTGTACATCCTGAAAAGGTCGGCCGCGAACAGCCCGGCCTCATTACCACCGGCGCCAGCACGGATCTCCATAATGATATCCTTCTCATCGTTTTCGTCTTTCGGGATCAGGGCAACTTTCAGATTCTCTTCGATTTCGGCGATCTTCTCCTGAAGGGTTGCTATCTCCTGCTTCACCATTTCTCTCATATCATCGTCAAGTTCGTCATCGAGCATCGATTCCGTTTCTTCAAGCGATTTCGATGTCGCTTCGTATTCACGGTACATGTTCACCACATCTTCGAGTCTCGCCCTCTCTTTTGCCAGTTTCTGTAACTGACCAGGATTGATCACAACCTCGGGACGCGCGATTTCTTCCTCAATTTCCCGGTACCGTTTGTCAACTTTCTTCAGTTTTTCCCACATATTTTACGTTCTTCCTGCTATCTATGTATTCGATTTATTTTACCATAAATGACCCTGGACAGTGATGTGAAAATTCATTACGAAAGAGTTTAAGTCTTTAGTATACTCGTGTGATTATCTACTGTGTAAAAGTAGCTAACCAGGGGCGCCTTTGCTGAGTGAAAGAACCGCCAGCGCTTCGCATACCATCAATTCCTGGTGTCGTAATATGTCAACCAGTCATCCACTGCATTTGATGCGGTCGAAAAACATACTCTTTTATCCGATGCCATATTCCGCAATATCGTCACAGCCCGATCCAACCGGCTTTCGTCCAGACCGCCGGGCGGCAGAAATTCATACAGGTGAAAGTGTATATGAAATATGTCAATTTCACCCGGAATAAGTGTTTCGATTCTCCGGTTAAATAGCTCTATCATCTTATCAGCTTCATCGTCGGAAGCGATCGGAGAAAAGTGCACAAATCCCCCCTCTTTATTCGGAATCCAGTAATCACCAAATCCCCCACTGACCGGAAGTTCCGTCACTCCAGAATCCCCTTCGACGCAGTGATCGGACATACTCATCCGATATGGTTTACCGTTACTTCTGTTCCTGCTGTCGGCAAGGAAAAAACCGTCCGGCAGGCAGTGTGTACCGCCGTAGCATTCGCTGCAGTCGATATCGATCCCTGCTTGGGAAAGTACCCGTGTCATATCGTCACGATAAGCAAACATCCATGTTACCTGTGTCCGGGGTGTCGGGAAACCAGCGTCTGTCAAAGTTCGGCATAATTCCGGCAGCCATTCTCCAAATTTATCCAGATTGTTCTTATTGATTTCCTGCTGGTGTTCCAGCCTGCCGTCAGCTCCGGGATAATGGCTGTGAATGCCGATTTCATGTCCATAATCCAGCAGTTCCAGGAAAGGTTCGGGACGCTGTTTTCCTACCTGCGATGTCAGACACCAGGTAATTTTCGGGTTGTTTCCTTGATGATCCCGGACTTTTTCCATCCCTTTCAAGAAATTAGGAAGCACAACATCGATAGATTTGAATCCTCCATCCCACACGTCAGGTTCGGTGTGGCAAACCAGGCAGACATGCATCCGGTTGTCATCCATCGATATCTACTCTCCTGTATACAACCAGTCATACATGTTTACAAATTGAGGAGGTTTGCGACCAAGTATCTGCCGGATAGAACTGATCTCACCCGGGTGACACCAGGTATGAAAGATACACCGTACCGTTAACCCTCTCATATTCTCACTCTCAGGCGACGCGCTGTAACTGGCAGAGCCTTCATATCCTCTTCTGTTGCCGTTAATAATAGAGATTATGTCAATAAATTGGTAGCACGTTTAATGCTGACGGGACAACT
>MGML01000155.1:190-6976 GCA_001796415.1 Chloroflexi bacterium RBG_13_46_14 | reverse complement strand
GTAAAAGACCAGGCTGATACGGCGATCGGAGAAGCTGATGTAATCGTTTTCATGGTAGACGTCCGGGATGGTGTAACACCTCTGGATATGGATATAGCCGATATGCTTCGACGGACCAGTAAACCGGTGATCCTGGCCGCAAATAAAGCGGATAATAACAAGATCGAAGGTGATATCGTTGATTTTTACGAACTCGGGATCGGCGATCCGATGGCCGTCTCCGCTCATCACAGTCGTGGTACTGCCGACTTACTGGATAAAATTATATCGCTGCTCCCTGCGCAACCTTCTTCTAAAGAAGAAGGTGAATCGATCAAGGTAGCAATAGTCGGAAGACCCAACGTGGGGAAGTCAGCGCTGTTGAACGCTCTTCTCGGCGAACAGAGGGTAATAGTCGACGATACACCCGGCACTACACGTGACGCAATTGATACATTACTTGACTATAAGGGACAGAGTGTGCTACTTATAGATACAGCCGGCATCAAGAGGAGGGGGCGTCAGGGAACCGGAGTCGATAAATACAGTGTCATACGTTCCCTGAGAGCCATAGACCGGGCTGACATAGCGTTACTTGTGGTGGATGCGAGTGAGCCATTTACGGCACAGGATGTGCATATAGGTGGATATATCTACCAGATGGCAAAGGGGATCATTCTGATCGTAAACAAGTGGGATCTTGCCCAGGAAAAGAATAAAACTGAGTGGAATAACTATATAAGGAGCCAGGCGAATTTCATCCCATACGCTCCTATACTATACACTTCGGCGAAAAATGGACAGGGGGTAAACAAGATAATGCCCCAGGTACATCAAGTATATCAGGAAAGACTGAAGAGATTATCCACAGCGACCGTCAACAACGTAGTACAGCAGGCGGTAGCGGCTCACAACCTGCCAAGAATCGGTAGTAAAAGACTCAAAATCCTTTATGCTACACAAGCCGATGTAAATCCCCCTACTTTCGTGTTTTTCATCAACGATAAAAAACTGATTCACTTCTCATACCAGCGCTACCTGGAGAATAAACTCCGTCAGACATTCGGGTTTACCGGTACTCCGATCAGGCTAATTTTTAAAACGAGGGGAGAATCATGATAATCTTACAGTTTATTGCTGTTATCATTGCCGGTTACCTGATAGGTTCTATACCTTCGGGAGTATTAGTCAGTAAACTCTTTGCAAAGGTTGATGTCAGAGAATACGGCAGCGGTAAAATCGGTGCAACGAATGTTTTAAGAACAGCGGGGAAAAAGGCTGCAGCCCTGGTTCTTTTCCTTGATATCCTGAAGGGAGCATTAGCAGTTGTTTTCGCAGGCTTAATTATCGGTAGAAATTACCTGGTTGTAGGCGATAATTTCGGACTGGGGCTTCTTGTTGCCCAGGTACTGGCAGCCCTGGCAGCTATAGCAGGACACAATTGGTCTGTCTTCCTTGGTTTCGAGGGAGGAAGAGGAGTAGCTACATTCTTCGGCGGACTCGTGGCTTTATGCCCAGTCGCAGCTCTGTTCGGCAGTGAGGTTTTCATCATAGGCGCAGGTCTAACAAGATTCGCATCACTCGGTTCTATCGCTGGTGTGGTTGGAACTTACAGCATATTGATACCATTGACTATATTTAACGGTTTTCCGCTGGAGTACCTGATTTACACACTGATAGGTACTGTATTAATCATCATTATGCACAGGGAAAATATTGCCAGGCTGTTATCCGGCAAAGAACGCAGACTCGGTGAAAAAGCTAAACGCGTTGATTCGGAATGAGCTGAAGAAACGGCTGAATAACTATTAGATCGGTTATTTCTTTTTGGAATCACCAATCTCTCGAGACAGTTCTTCAAAGAGCTGGCGTTGTTTTTTGGTAAGAGATTCCGGCGTAAGTACCTTGAGAACTACTAACTGATCACCCTGTCCTCTGCCGCGCAGGTGCGGTATGCCTTTGTTTTTCAAGTTAAAGATGTGTCCGGTCTGTGTTCCGGCCGGCACTTTCAGTTTGACATCACCATGGAGAGTAGGAACCTCTACTTCGGTTCCAAGTGCCGCCTGGGCAAAATTGATTGGCAATTCGTACACGATATCGTCTTCTTCACGAACAAAGAACTCATGTTCTCGCACGTTCAGATTTACATACAGGTTTCCGGAATGCCCACCTCTGGCTCCTGCGTTGCCTTCTCCGCTTAATCGTATCCTTGAACCGTTATCCACTCCAGCCGGAATATTCACCATAATGTTACGCTGAAATTTCTCTTTCCCGGTACCGCGACAACCAGGACACGGATCGGTAATCACCCTGCCTTCACCACGACACCTGGGACACGTGGTTACGTTTGTGAAACGACCGAATATGCTCTGTTGAACTCTGCGTATCTGTCCGGAGCCATTACAATCCATACATTGTTCAGGTTGACTGCCCGGACGACTTCCGATTCCATGACATTGAGAACAAAATTCGATACGCGAGATATTCAGTTCTTTTTCAACTCCAAAAGCGGTTTCTTCCAGAGTTATGGTAACGTTGCACTGGAGATCGGAACCTCTCTCGGGTGCCTGACGAGTTGACGTTGTTCTTCCGCCGAAGAACGCATCAAATATGCTTCCTACACCATCGAAACCCTGACCGAAGATGGTGTCACCGCCATGCCCGAACCGATCGTAAGCATCTCTCTTTTCCGGATTCGAAAGAACTTCATAAGCCTCATTGATTTCTTTGAACTTGTCTTCCGAACCCGCTTCGTGGTTCCTGTCGGGATGATATTGAAAGGCAAGCTTCCTATAAGCGGTTTTTATCTCGCTATCGGAAGCATTCCTGTCTATTCCAAGAATGTCGTAGTAATCTTGTTTAGAAGCCATGTTATGGTGTTAAACCTCGCGGAATTCTCCTTCCACAGTCCCTTCTCCGTCATCAGCAGACGGTTGATCATCCGGCGGCGTCTCTCCTCCCGGTGGAGGGGACTGTTGCTGGTAAACAGCTTCACCTATCTTTTGCATTACAGAATTCAAATCCTGGGTAGCCCGCTTGACAGCATCCACATCCTGGGCGGTTAAAGCATCTCGTACAGCCTTAACCTTTTCTTCAACTTCAGTATTAAGTTCAGCCGGTATCTTATCCTTGTTGTCTCTTAACGTCTTTTCAGCTGTATAGGCTGAAGTATCGGCCATATTGAACGTCTCTATCTTCTCACGTTGTTTCGCGTCTTCAGCAGCATGCGCTTCAGCTTCTTTCTGCATTCTTTCAATCTCAGGTTTTTCCAGGCCGCTTGAAGCAGTGATGGTGATTTTCTGTTCCTTGCCCGTCCCCTTATCATGAGCTTTAACACTCAGAATACCATTAGCATCCATATCAAAACTCACTTCAACCTGGGGAACTCCTCTCGGTGACGGCAGGATTCCATCCAGCATAAACCGCCCCAGTGTCCTATTATCGGCCGCCATGGGTCTTTCTCCCTGAACTACATGTATCTCTACACTTGGCTGGTTATCGGAAGCAGTGCTGAAAATCTGACTCTTGGATGTAGGGATCGTTGTATTTCGAGGTATGAGAGGTGTCGCTACTCCGCCGAGAGTCTCTATTCCCAGAGTAAGAGGTGTAACGTCGAGGAGAAGAATATCCTTAACCTCTCCTTTCAGAACACCCGCCTGAATCGCAGCGCCTACGGCTACCACCTCATCAGGATTCACACCTTTGTGAGGTTCCTTACCGAATAATTCTGTAACCTTCTGTTGTACCAGCGGCATCCTGGTCTGACCACCGACAAGGATAACTTCATCTATCTGCGCTGCTGTTTTTCCGGCATCTTTTAATGCCGCACGGCAGGGCTGTAAAGACTTTTCTACAAGGTCGATTACCAGCTGTTCCAGTTTGGAACGATTTATGTTTATGTTCAAATGCTTGGGTCCGCTTGAATCCGCGGTAATGAACGGCAGGCTTATCTCCGTCTGTTGTACAGTGGATAATTCGCATTTGGCCTTTTCTGCGGCTTCCTTGAGTCGCTGTAATGCCATTTTGTCCTGTCGCAGATCGATTCCCTGCTCACGTTTAAATTCATCGCAGAGCCAATCTATAATTCTCTGGTCGAAATCATCACCGCCAAGGTGCGTGTCACCATTAGTCGACTTAACCTGGAATGTACCTTCACCGAGTTCAAGAATTGAGATATCGAAGGTACCTCCTCCCAGGTCGTACACCGCAATCGTTTCATCTGCTTTCTTGTCCAGTCCGTAGGCGAGTGCAGCCGCCGTAGGCTCGTTGACAATACGCAGCACGTCGAGACCGGCAATCTTACCGGCATCCTTCGTTGCCTGTCGCTGGCTATCATTGAAATACGCCGGCACGGTAATGACCGCTTCCGTAACCTTTTCGCCCAAATAAGATTCGGCATCAGTCTTTAGTTTCTGTAGTATCATTGCCGATATCTCAGGCGGGCTGTATTCTTTGTCGCCCATTTTCACCCGCACATCGCCATTTGGCGCCTTTGTGACTTTATAAGCTTTACGCTTGGCATCTTCCTCTACCGTCAACTCTCTTCCAGCCGGCTCTCCCCATTTCCGACCCATAAATCTTTTAATACTGTGAATTGTATTTTCTGGATTCATGACAGCCTGACGTTTCGCTATCTGACCTACCAGACGTTCTCCACTCTTGTTAATTGCCACTACCGACGGCACAAGGTTACCACCCTCAGCCGAGGGGATCACTTTGGGTTCACCCCCTTCTATTACCGCCACCTCAGAATACGTGGTACCAAGATCAATCCCAATGACCCTTGCCATTATTATCCCTCCTCTATCGATTAACACCCGGAATATCCGACATAAAACACCCGGTACTCCAGACCATTATTGATTATTCTTCCTCTGATTCACCGCTACCTACAACCACATGGCTGGGACGGATCACCCTGTCACGGTATTTATAACCTTTGCGTATATCCTCGATAACAATTCCTTCTTCTCCACTTTCCTGACGAACAGCTTCGTGCTGATAAGGATCAAAAGGTTCACCGACAGCTTCAATACATGAAAGGCCTTCTGACTCTAGAATCGCCCGTAATTTTCTTTCAATCATTCTGACGCCTTCCACCCAATTAGAATCTACTGCCTGATCCGGTATGGCGGATATAGCTCTATCGAAATCATCGAGTATAGGTAAAACACACTGAATAATTGCAGCTCTGGAATAATCTGCCAGTTCTTCTTTTTCCTTCTCACTGCGTCGTTTGAAATTAATAAAATCCGCCTGGACTCTCTGCCAGTTCGCCAGGTATTCTTCGGCTTTATTCTTCTCTTCTAATAGACTCTGTTTCAGCACCTCTACATCCTCCTCTTCAACACCGTCTAAAACATCGTCCTGCGACTCATTTTCACTGATGATTTCTTCTTCCATTATTTCACCGCATCTACTGGGCTTTTAATCAGGAATAAACTCAACAGGAATCTCTTTACCGTATAATTTCGCCACAAGCAGGTTGAGTATCAGTGACAAATAACCTACGGTAGCGATCGTTCGGGCATATTGCATTCGTGTCGGTCCGACCACACTTATGGTTCCTGTTGCCTCTCCCGGCAATCCGTACTGACTGATAACGACACTGTAATCATGGACCGATTCGGTCTCATTTTCCTTCCCTATTAATACTTGTACTCCTCCCACCTTTATCTCTGAAGGAGTAATACTCTTAACCAGATGACGCTGCTCCACCAATTCCATCAAGGTAAGAGCTTGTCCGTAATTATGGGCAAGTTCCGGTTGATTCAGTGTATAATGCAACCCGTCAAGATATGATTCTTCATATTGTCTGCTATCTTCTGATTTCATTTCTTTCAGCAGACAATCGGTTATTTTCTTTTCGACAGGAGATAATTCTTCTGTTTTCTTTATAATTTCCGACCTTTTTAACCCCGCAAACTCATCGTTTAATTTGCCGGTTATCGACTTCAGTTCTTCCTGGGTAATTTTACTTTCGAAGTTTATCAACTGCTGCCGGACCTTTGCCCCTTTAAACACTATTATTACCAGAGCCAGAAAATCCTGTAGACTGACCGCTTCCAGATACTTTAACTGGCATTCGTTAGTTTTGGGCTTTGTGACGAGTGCGACATTCTGCACCAATTGCGAAAGGAGTGTTGCCGCAAGATTCAACCACCCGTCCAGTTCTCCTTCTACCTGATGAAACAGGTGGTTTATCATACGCTGCTCGGCCGCCGGCAGTTTTATGTCGCCAAGTGTATCAACGTATATCCTGTATCCTTTATCCAGTGGGACACTTCCCGAAGAATGATGAGGCCGAGTAATATACCCGTCTTTTTCAAGGCGTACCATTTCATTACGGATAGTGGCTGAACTGACATTCAGTTCGAAATCACCCGTCAAACTCCCGGAAGATACCGGTGTCGCCTTGACAATGTATTGGGCTACTATTGATTTAAGTATTGTCTCGGACCTAAGAGACAGCATCTCAAATCACCTCCATTAGCAATCTAACCTTTAGACTGCTAATTCCTTTTTATCACGTCTGGAGGCGATTGTCAAGAGAACGCATTCACAATTATACCGGATTATCACAGCACTGTCCTGAATCACTAAATGCCATCGGTTTTCAATTGACCGGAAGCTCTCTCTATGCTATATTTAGGCTTGAAAACATGGAAATCAACTGGCTTGGACACGCCTGCTTCAGACTTAAGGGAAGTCGTGCTACAGTAATTACCGATCCGTACTCACCGGATCTCGGTTACACTCTGGGTAAGACTAACGCGAACATCGTTACCGTCAGTCACCAGCATCCGG
>MGML01000155.1:0-123 GCA_001796415.1 Chloroflexi bacterium RBG_13_46_14 | reverse complement strand
TCCGGTAGGCGGAGTATCTACGATCGATGCCGTTGGAGCTGCCGAAATCATTCGTCAACTCGAACCCAAAGTCGTGATACCCATGCACTACAAGACCGACGCTATAAAACGTGAATTAGCTCC
>MGML01000154.1:5564-9605 GCA_001796415.1 Chloroflexi bacterium RBG_13_46_14 | reverse complement strand
GCAAAGAAATCATGAACTTTACCTCGCAATCGGTACAACGCGGCTTTACACTGATACCGCTTAGATTGTATATTAAAGATAGCTACGCTAAACTCGAAATCGCTCTCGCCAAGGGTAAAAGGCAATTCGACAAAAGAGAGGTCACTGCCGAGCGTGAGAGCAAGCGTAGATTAGACAGGGTTATCAAAACCCGTCCCGCTACCCGAAAATAAACATCTTTATTTTGATTGTTGATTATTTAAATTTGTTTCGAGTTTAGTGTTTCGATATTCTAATTTCGGATCCCCGCCTTTGCGGGGACATACTTCACCTGACATTTGGGGACGCGTGGTTCGACAGAGGAGGTTGGCGACAGAGCTGCAAGCCGAGGTGCCGTTGCCCTCGTAAAACTGATGGCAAAAAACAAATGCTGAAGAACCAGTATTAGTTGCCGCTTAATTAATTAAGTGACACGTTCACCCCGTCCCCACCCCGACGGGATGGGAGTGAGCGAAGAAAAGCCGGGGTGCTGTTGTCCTGACTCCGGTATGGATGACTTAAGAAAAATCCGGATGACCTGGTGGAACTCGGTCGGCAGAGGTCCGGCAGGTGAAACAAAGAGTCGACTAAGCTTGTAGTAAACTCTGAGCGGTTTCTTCTGGACGGGGAGTTCAACTCTCCCCCGTCTCCACCAAGATTCAAATCGGACCTCGGTTAATTTAGCCGAGGTCTTTTCGCCTCTGGCGATGTGGAAGGGGAGACCAGGGCTAAGGCTTTTTGATTGAACTCCACGCTCCCACAATAAAATATCACAGATTCAACTCATTATACCTAAGGCTTAATACGAATTAATTTTTAAATTGGTGACAAAAAAGGGATTGACACCCTTTTTATTTGTGCTATAATGATAGAACACTTGTTCTTTTATGAATGTTTGAACACTGTAAAAAAAGCTAAAGCGATAAAAAAATAACTTTCGTGTCGAGTAACGATATGCTTGAAGTAAAAGAAATTGAATTAAATAAGTTACGACCTTGGGAAGACAATCCAAGGCGTAATGAACGCGCCGTTGAGGCAGTCGCTAAGAGCATCCGTAATTTCGGTTTCAATGTTCCCATTTTGTGCGACCAGAATTTTATGATTATTGCAGGACATACCCGATGGAAGGCTGCTCAAAAACTTGGCATGGATAAGGTCCCTATCATCGTCATTGAAATAAATGATACTCAGAGACGGGCCTTTGCTATTGCTGACAATAAGACAGCAGAGATTGCCGATTGGGATTTTCCGAAATTAAAAGAGGTTTTAGAAGAACTTAAATTAGAGGATATCGATATTAAAAGCCTGGGTTTCAGCGATGAGGAGATAAGGCGGCTTATCCTTAATGAGGATGATGAGAACGTAGTACCAGAGGTTAGTGATACGGTAAACACAAAGCCCGGGAACCTTTATGCATTAGGAAAACACCGTCTACTCTGCGGCGATTCGAGAGACAAAGATTTTGTACTATTGCTTACCGAAGGATGTATTATAGACCACGTGTTTGGTGGGCCACCTTACTTCAACCAGAGAGTTTATTCTCACTGGGATAAATATGAAGCCTATCTCGATGACATAAAAAAGATAATCTGGAATTGTCTTAATATTATCAAGGATGGTGGAATATGTGTCTGGAATATTGCAAACGGATGTAGCACTCACCATGACCATATAAGTCATCATTCAAGGATATTCGAAGAAACGGGACTTCAATATTTAGACACTATTATTTGGAAAAAGACTGGGGCGAACTACGCTATACCAAGAAACTTCCATATCATGCGTAATTCATGTTATTATCCTGCGTTGGAATGGGAAGCATTACTGGTCTATCAAAAACCGGGTAATATGCCTAAGATGACTCGCGAAGGAAGAGACTATATGTCCAAATACCATACTGATGTATGGGAAGTACCCGCGGTCACCAACCAGGTTGAGCAGTATGGTCATCCGGCTGTGTGTCCGGTAGAAATCCCGTTTCGCTCCATTCAGGCATATACCGGCAGCCAGGGAAGTGTCTTTGAGCCTTTTGGTGGTTCTGGAACTACACTCATCGCCGCTGAGAAAGCATCCAGACAAGCTTATGTGATGGAACTTAATCCTGCATATTGCGATGTCATCATCAACCGTTGGGAGACATTAACCGGTGGTAAAGCAATGCTTATAAACAGCTCACGGAAATGAGTACAATAATATAATATGGAAAACAACTCCTACATTGATTTTTTTATGGGAATTTCGTCAAAGCTCTCCCTGCCGGCAGAGTATGAGCCGGTACGTCCTAACTACATGACGGTTTCTCAAATCTACCTTACCCGGGGCAGTCTCTCCACACCGGAACGCCGGAGCTTTACGGAACGTATATGCAATCTTTACCCTGAAACCAAAGTTGTTGAGTGTCTGGAGATTCCTCATAATCGAATTGAGCTAAATGAGACCGATTCCCTCGCTTTGCACCGGATAGGTAAACGAACCCTCGTCTTCGGAGAACTTCAGAATGCTGTGCGTTTCAGTGAAGAAGAAGGTAATACCTGCCCTAACTATTGGCACTTTTCACCTTACGGTTTCTGTCCTTACGGATGTAAATACTGCTATCTTGCCGGGACGCAGGGTGTTAAATTTTCGCCTACGGTCAAGATATATGTTAATCTTCCAGAAATGCTTGGTGAAATTGACAGCATTGCCCATCGTCTAGGAACTCCTACCAGTTTTTATATTGGTAAACTTCAGGATGCTTTAGCGCTTGACCCCTTAACAGCCTATTCCACGGTGCTGATACCATTTTTTGCGCGACATCATTATGTCCGTCTGACTCTTCTCACAAAAAGCACCAATACTGACCGATTAATTAATCAAGACCACCAGGGTCATACAACTCTTTCCTGGAGTGTTAATCCTCCCGAAGTATGCCAAATCTTCGATGAAAATGTCCCTGGTATCGAAGAGCGTTTGGAAGCAATGCGGCGCGCGGCTTCAGCCGGATATCCGGTACGCGCCGTCATGATGCCAATTATACCCGTTAGCGGATGGCAGGAAATATATACAGCATTTACCCGGCATCTCATTGGGACCGTACCCCTGAAAAGACTTACCCTCGGCGGTATTTGCAGCTATAAAGCGGCTCGTCATTTGATGGAAATAAAAATGGGTTCTAATAATTCCATTTCTTTCAACATGGATGATAACGTAAAATCTATGGATGGTAGGACACGCTATTCTGGTTTATTAAGAAAGGAAATCTACTCGCTAATCCTGGGGGTGGCGAAGAAAATCAAACCAGAGCTTGAATTGGCTTTATGTCTCGAAGACAATGAACTCTGGCAGGAGACCGGACTTGAAAGTAGCCTCGGGCGCTGCAACTGTGTTTTGTAAAGAGATTTAATGGTTGATAATTTGTTTTGTGAGAAATTAAACTGGTTCAAAGAGAATGAGAAACCGGAAACTGTGCTAGTTATAGCTGATAACCAGGAGCTTATTAAAATTATAGTAGCCTGGACAAACCTTAAAGTGCGGATTGCTGATGACCTGACGGCACTATCCGGTGAGTCTGAAAACGAAATCTGGGACTGGCTTTGGAAAAATACGAAATTCAATTTATCGGAACTCAAGCTTATAACCGGCACTTCTCTATCTGAGACTGGTTTAAAAGACAAAATGAATCCACTGATTGGAAATCGTATTCTTTATCCCGATGGCACAATAAACTCTTATGTTCAGCGTTATTTAAGGGAACGCGTTCTCAAGCTCTTCGAAGCTAAACCAAAGAAGTCCACTAAGAAAACAGGTTAAGAATTGTGCTGGGGATTATTAAAGAGATTTTGGGTAGACTGAGATAAAACCATCGCACTCACTTTCACCCACAAAATGAAACGGCAAAGGCTCTCCGTTTAAAGACTAACTTAGATACATGGGTAGGTTGATGCCATCCCTCCCCCGTCTCCACCAAAAGGGTTGCTTTTTGGAGCACTCGGGAGCCATATTATTTAACTTAAAATAACAAGGAAGAAGGCGGCCTTGGACTTC
>MGML01000154.1:5201-5514 GCA_001796415.1 Chloroflexi bacterium RBG_13_46_14 | reverse complement strand
ACTGAGGCATAGGGGAGATATTGAAAGCGTTGATTCCTGTAGCTATTATTTCCGCAAGATAAGAAGCAGGTAGTACGATTATGAGAATCATCGTCATGACAGACTGCCATGCCAACCTTCCAGCATTGCAGGCTGCTCTGAGTAATATTAAGAAGATAGGTTATGATCTCATCATTCATACTGGCGATGCCATAGCGATAGGTCCCTTTCCTGCTGAGTGCGTTGAATTACTCATGAACATGTCAAACGTCCGTTTTCTCAGAGGAAATCATGATTCATACTTTGTTGATGGACTGCCCAATCCCCAGCCATC
>MGML01000154.1:2745-5162 GCA_001796415.1 Chloroflexi bacterium RBG_13_46_14 | reverse complement strand
ACATTCACAACTTAATAGTGATATAAAGGCAATCATGGCAAATTGGCCTTACAATCTAAAAATAGAAGATGGCAATATTAAAGCCACATTTATCCACTATCCCCTTGATGAGTCAGGGCGGAACTTTATACCTACACTCATACCTCCAATTGCTACCCAATGGGATGCTGCATTCTCATCATCAGACTCATCAATTGTTTTCTGCGGTCATGATCATTCCCCGTTTGACGTCGAAGGACAGAGAAGATACATCAACCCTGGTGCTCTTGGATGCTCTCGAGATGGAACAGCTAGATACTGCTTATTTGAAACATCACCAACAGGATTCACAGTTCAATACTTCAAAGCTAGTTACAATCAAGAGACTGTATTTAAGGCCTTAGAGGAAAGAAAAGTGCCTGCGAGACACTTTATCGAGCGATTCTTCTTCGGAAAGAGTACATAGTTGGATATTGGGTCAAATATTGTAACGAGCTACACCTATGCCTACATGTTGACTTTTTAAACACAAATGAATACTCGAAGCACGTTTCAACAAACTTTTAGTGAAATACAAGTCAATAAACTGAGCTGTTTGATAATGTATTCAGGCGGATAAGAATTCTCCCCCGTCTCCACCAGAAGGATTACGATCTCGGATCGAGACATACACCAGCTATTACCCTGATAGCAATCTGAAATGTCAACTCTCCAATATTATCTGAACCATAACCGCTTGCTAAGACTCGAGGACAGTGTTACAATGCCGTATTAAACAGATTTGTTGTAATGCAGTGCACTTGACCCGGTTATTTTGCTCACGGTTTCCCTCAGGATTTACTCTTTCAAATATATACTATATATACTATCTGGCTGAAGAAAAAAACGCACAAATAGAATGAAAGAAGGAGACCAATTATCAAGAATCAAAAGATTTTCCTTTATCTCTTCCTGGGATTCAGCCTCGCTTATCTTATCACGATTCCGTTTCAGCCTTATCCAGGACATTACGTCATCAAAGCAATTCCAATACTTAGCCTCGCATTATTAGTGTTGATAAATATCCGTGGCGTGAGTGGTACACTTTTAACCATCGCTCTAATATTTTCTGCAGCCGGTGATGTGACTCTGTCCCTCAATTCAGGCCAATACTTCGTCCCGGGGTTGGGTTTATTTTTGATTGCTCAAATCACATACGCCGTGACCTTTTATCGTGATTTCAAGATGCAGAAGTCTCGAATCTCTCTTGCAGTTATCCTGGTGTTTTACGCTGTCATTATGGCCGTTATAATGACACCTTCGCTCGAAGAGATGGCGCTCCCTGTCTATGTTTACCTTACGGTTATTACAATAATGGGCATTCTTGCCGCATTCAGACAATCATCAAATAAGCTGGTTTTTTTCGGGGCAGTCTCCTTTATTATTTCGGATTCAATACTGGCCGTAAATAAATTTCTTATTACATTGCCTGCGGCTGATTATTTCGTAATGATAACCTACTATTCAGCTCAATTTCTGATTGTCCATGGATATATGAATGATATGAAACTTCAAAAGACGTCGGATAGCACCGCCAAATATTAACTTATGTTCAGCCACATCGCCTTTAATCACAAGCACGCAAGAGTTGGATTAGCCGAAATACCATAGAAATCAAAAAGAGAGCCTCCGCAGCCGGCTTTACCCGGTATTTATTTTTTCCAGTCTCATTG
The DNA here is from genome assembly GCA_001796415.1 of Chloroflexi bacterium RBG_13_46_14. The sequence continues at coordinate 3,471 of MGML01000154.1, read as the reverse complement.
AAATAGATGCAATTTAGGGTCTCTATTATGCTTTCCATTCTTCATCCCCCCGACCAACAAAACGCTAATATTACCATAAAGATCTGCCGTTTGTAGATTGTCAAAATAATCTCTCTGAACCGGTAGGTTTTCTCCCATTAAAGGACAAGTGCCGGTCTTTACTATTAAGATGCCAGGTATTATGATGCTGGCATCGAAGGTATAATCCTACATCTCCATGAGTTGAGATGGCATATCATGATTAATAGTGAACACTTAGAGGAGAATAGTCGATGTCGGAAAACAAACTTGCCCTCAAGGGATTAAGAGTTCTTGATTTCACGTGGGTCTACGCTGGCCCTTTTTGTACCCGACAACTGGCTGACCTTGGTGCCGAGGTTGTTAAAGTTGAAGCTCCAGAAAACGGAGCATTGGAAAGACGATATTCGCTGGTATTGGATCGCAATGGCGTCAAACAAAGCAGCTACTCCGTATTCCTGAATCGCGGCAAGAAAAGCCTTTCTGTAGACCTGAAAAATGAGATGGGTAAAAAAATAATTAGAGAGCTTGTTAAGAAATCCGACGTCGCAATCTCAAATATGGCGCCGGGTACGATGGTCGATCTGGGACTCGGTTATGATGACATGAAACGAATTAATCCGCGAATCATCTATTGCGTCATCTCCTGCTTCGGACACCTTGGATCGTTCGCAAGTTCACCTGGATTTGACCTCATTGCCCAGGCTG
>MGML01000154.1:918-2735 GCA_001796415.1 Chloroflexi bacterium RBG_13_46_14 | reverse complement strand
GTGTGGTCAATCAGATCCCCCGATGCCAGCTCCCCTGGCAATAGGAGACTCCAATGCGGGCATGCACGCCGCAACGGCTATCCTTGCAGCGCTCTACTATCGAGAAAAAACTGGTAGGGGTCAGTCAATTGATATCTCTATGACTGACTGCCTTTTCCATAGTCATGAGAATAGTCCACCCGGCTTCCTGTTTAGTAATCGCACTGTGTTGCCATACAAGAATTCTCGCTGGTATTCTACTTATGCTCCTTATGGATTGATAAAAGGGAGAAATGGTTATATCGCCGTGGCTGCTCTTAGTGATTCGATCTGGGAAAAACTCGTTAATGCGATGGGCAAGAGTTACACATGGCTTTTGAATGACCCGAGGACAAATAAGCTAGAAAAACGGTTAACGTATGAGTGCGCTCCATTTATCCACACAACTCTTGAGGAATGGGTACAGAAATTCGATTCTGTGGACGAGGTTGAGTCCATCCTGAGGGAAGCAGGGGTGCCTGCAATGAAAGTCCGTGGTTTCGAAGAAATCTGCGATGCTCCTTATATAAAAGATCGAGAAATGCTGGTAAAAATGAAACAACCGTTTGTTGGTGAGTTCGAGACATATGGCAGCCCATTCAAGATGTCAGAAACACCTGGCAAACCAATGGGTTATGCTCCCTTATTAGGAGAAAACAATCAAGAGATCCTATCTAAAGATTTGGGTTATAGCAACCAGGATATTGAGGAGCTACATCGGGAAAAGATTCTTTACAGAGAAGAAGCTGTGGAAAGGCTTCCTGAAGAACTCAAAAGACTTGAACAAAATATTTTGTGATCCATGTTGGGGATTTAATACAAAAGATGGTATAGGAGATATGGGGAGTCTTTATATAAACAGTGGATGAACGGAAAATCGAAATTGAGAAATTTGGATATCAACGACCGGTTTCTGGTGGGACTGAAAAGCAGGCTTCACACCTTCACCGGCCACATCAATGGACACTTAGAGCGAGGGGACAAAGCGTGTTGACTTTGTTACCGGTATTGGGTATAAGTACCGTATATATTTCAAGGAAATGCTATTATTTCCAGTCTTCTTTTTAAATAAATAATCTGGCTAAAACGCAGGAGGTTCAAGTATGTTAAAGACAGCAAAAGAGTATATTGACAGCCTGAGAAAACGGAACCTGGAACTATACCTTTTTGGGGAAAAGGTGGCGGACCCGGTTGAACACCCTATCATCCGCCCTTCGATTAACGCGATTGCTATGACGTATAAACTTGCGCACGAAGCACAAAGCGCAACGCTTGCCGTCACACCTTCTATGCTTGATGGTAATACAGTCAACCGTTTCAATTCCCTGTTCCAGAGCTCTGATGATCTTGTGAAAAAAGTGAAACTACAGAGGCTTTTGGGACAAAGGACAGCTTGCTGTTTCCAACGTTGTGTCGGTATGGACGCCATCAACGCCTGCTTTTCTACTACGTATGAAATTGACCATAAGTACGGCACCGAATACCACGTTCGGTTCAAGAAATGGCTTCAATATGTCCAAGATAATGATCTGTGTATTTCCGGAGCGATGACGGACGTTAAAGGTGATCGCAGTCTAGCGCCGGGCGAACAGAAAGACCCGGATATGTTCGTCCACATTGTCACGCGCAATAATGACGGTATTATCATCCGCGGTGCTAAAGCTCACCAGACGGGAGTAGCCAATTCCCATGAAATGATTATTATGCCCACTCTGAGAATACGCGAACCTGATAAAGACTATGCTATTGCCTGCGCAATACCGGTGGATGCCAGGGGAGTGACTATGATTTACGGCAGG
>MGML01000154.1:482-719 GCA_001796415.1 Chloroflexi bacterium RBG_13_46_14 | reverse complement strand
CACTCTGCTGGCTAATATTTGTAAGCTCAATGTAACACGTCTTCCATACGAGCTGTGTCGTATCGCAGAAGATATTGCTGGAGGACTGCTTGTCACCATGCCATCGGAAAAAGACCTGCGTCACCCGAATATCGGTAAATTCGTTGATAAATACCTCCGCGGTGTTGCAGATGTGCCTACCGAGACCCGTCTACGCATGTTAAGTCTTATCCACGCCATGAGCTTTGGTCTGGTGGC
>MGML01000154.1:0-409 GCA_001796415.1 Chloroflexi bacterium RBG_13_46_14 | reverse complement strand
ACTGACATAGCGCTTAAGAAAAGATTAGCCCGTTCTATTGCCGGGATTGATAAACGAGAAGAAGTGCTGGATAGCTGAGCCACACCATCAATTATTGCTTTGACCGATTATATCGAAAGTAATAATATGGATTACTATTTGTGGGAGGGCTAATTTGGAAAAGCAGAAAACCGCCGATTTAAAGGTTGAAACGATCGATCAGATCGGAATTGTTGTTCGAGACGTCGATAAGGTAATCGAATCGTGGTCACAACTTCTCGGGATTGATCGCTGGAATTCCACGGAGATGGAAACCGTCGATAGAGCAGGTAATAAAGCCAAAACGAAACTAGCCTTTGTGAACATAGGGCCGTTGCAGATTGAACTAATACAATCTGTTGAAGGGAAGACATTCTATGCCGACTTCTTA
>MGML01000153.1:5452-5615 GCA_001796415.1 Chloroflexi bacterium RBG_13_46_14 | reverse complement strand
TCTCCGGTCTGGGCTTTGCCGAATCCGATTTAGCACGACCACTATCTGAGTTCAGCGGTGGCTGGCTCACACGCGTCGAGCTTGCCAAGCTCCTCTTTGTAAATCCCGACCTTCTCATCCTCGATGAGCCGACAAACCATCTCGACCTTGAGACCACACGCTG
>MGML01000153.1:4921-5309 GCA_001796415.1 Chloroflexi bacterium RBG_13_46_14 | reverse complement strand
TCCTCGCCCGGGAGAAAGAACTGGAAATAAAACAGGCAACGGCTAAGAGGCAGGAACAGAAGATACGGAAAGAGATGCGCTTTATAGAGAGGTTCCGTGCCAAGAACACCAAAGCCACCCAGGTGCAGAGCCGGATAAAAAAGCTGGAAAAGATGGAGCGGATAGTCGTACCGAGGACGACGAAGAAGATAAGGTTCGCCTTCCCGGAACCGCCGCGGAGTGGTGAAATCGTCATTACCCTGAAAAATATCGCTAAGTCGTATGATGCTAAAATTGTCTACCACGACCTGAACCTTGTCCTCAACCGGGGCGACCGTGTGGCGCTGGTGGGGCCGAACGGCGCCGGTAAAACTACCCTGCTCAAGATTCTGACTGGCGTGTTGCCCTT
>MGML01000153.1:4580-4820 GCA_001796415.1 Chloroflexi bacterium RBG_13_46_14 | reverse complement strand
TACGCCTGGTAGCCCCGGAAGAACCGGAACAAAGGCTGAGGGGCCTCCTAGGAGCGTTTCTTTTTAGCGGGGACGATGTTCTTAAAAAGGTGGCGGTGCTATCGGGGGGAGAGAAGACCCGCCTGGCCATAGCCAGAATGCTGACCAGGCCGACCAGCTTTCTGCTTATGGATGAGCCTACCAACCACCTAGATATCCCATCCCGTGAGATTCTTACCGACGCTCTGGAAGCTTATGCCG
>MGML01000153.1:3548-4445 GCA_001796415.1 Chloroflexi bacterium RBG_13_46_14 | reverse complement strand
ACATCAAATATTTCAATGCTGGAAATTGCGGTGAGATCCCTGCCAACAGAAATCCAAATCCTTCCTTCGGTGGGATTTGGATATACGTTCACATATGAATTATATTTTATTGGATCGACTTTTTCCACTACACATGAATCTCCCCATTTAAATTCATAATCATCAACGTAGACGCTTGCCACATTGTTAGCCTCATCTCCTGAATACCAGAAATAAACTCTTAATTCGACCGTACCTTCCGGGATAGTCATGGATGCACAAAGCCTTGTCCATTCATCCACGGGGATCATCTCCGGACCACCCACCGAAGTACCTTCGGCTTCAGTCTCCATCTCAAACTCGTCTATAGCTACAAATCCGATCCAGGCAGGTTCGTTCAACTCTCCATCGGCAATGCCCCAGGCCAGTAATGAAACGGTTTCTCCGACCGCGGCGACAGCAGGATATTGAGCCCTGCCTCCTGCACCCGGTCCAATTTTCAATGATTTCGAACCGCTGTGAACATATTTTAAATCTGTATTTATTGAAGAATTATCCCAGTCACTACCCCAGGCATACTCACTAAATGCAGTATCTTCTTCAAAGCCCGGGGAGATGACCATCGGAAGTTGAGGAGTAATCAGGTATGGACCAAGGAATCCAAGATCTTTACCATCAGTTCCTGCGGCTTTGCCAGGAGATTCTGCCGTCAGGGAATAATCTCCAGAAGCAGCATCAGTGTACACTGCTGCAACACTATCAACATTTTCAGTAACTCCCACAACCGTAGAACTTCCTTGCAAGTTTAATTCTCCACCACTATAAATACTGTTTTTTAAATTTGATACCGGCGGCAGGGGATCAGTACTCCAACGACCCGATTGAATATCATAGCAATTCTTGGTTGGATCTGTTAAA
>MGML01000153.1:3182-3497 GCA_001796415.1 Chloroflexi bacterium RBG_13_46_14 | reverse complement strand
ATACCTGCAAGACAATTATCAACTGTAACATGATCTATTATAACTGTCGGCCAACCCTGATCACCAATGTCCCTGTTACCTGGTTCAATATAAGTACCATGTCCATCACCTGTAGAAGTAAGACCAGTAATCAGACAGTTATATATTTTACAATATCTATACCCCCCAGGGAAAATATTACTGCCATTCCTGGTCTGTTTTAGATAAAATGCTTGTTTAACACCATCCTTGAAAATCGTATTTGATACAAGCACTGAATCTAATGGCGTAAGAGTACCGTCGGAAGTGTAAATTGCTCTTTGTGTCCAATTGTGA
>MGML01000153.1:1513-2602 GCA_001796415.1 Chloroflexi bacterium RBG_13_46_14 | reverse complement strand
TAATACACTATCTGCCGATGTCCCTGTTATTCTTAACGGGATTACGTACTGTCCGGTCAATGAAAGAGGGTCATTGAAAAAATCATCCGTCAGTTCGACCCTTATCAATCCATTGAATGATCCTTTCGGTATAATCACCGTATTTAAAGGGTTCAGAGTATAATAATTTGCCGGAAGAGCTAGAAGAGGTGCACCACTGCCATTCATTGCATTTTCAGTCAAAGAAGTATCTACCACGTAATCTACCGTCCAGTTCTTCTTGTTTTCATACATGCCGCCAATGCTGATTCCAATATCAAACTTATGTTCCTTGTCCAGAGTATTATCTACCCTGTCTTCCCCAAGAGAAAGAGTTCGTATAGGAAGTTGTATCGGAAAATATACTGCCTGTAAATCATAATCAGGAAATTCCTGCTCCTGGTTCTCACAAGCAGCCAGTCCGAGTATTAAAATGATACATATGAATATATTTCGCATATCTGTGTATTTTTTATTTTTATAAGCTACCATCCTATATTTTGCTCTATATTGTATTTAAGTGTTTCTTCGTATGGAATGGGACCGTATATCATATCTGGCGTATATATCCGTTCTTCAACATTACTATAATTAAATATGTAAGTAGAATCAGCATCCAGGGTTATATAAACACCTTTTACCGGTGCGGTCATGGTTGCCTGATCTTTCCAACGGCGGATATCCCAGAATCTGAAACCCTCAAAACATAGCTCAATTCGTCTTTCATTACGAATAAGCTCTCTTAAGTCAGCCTGATTGTTAATTGAAGCTAAATAATCATCTGACATCATACCGGCACGACCTCGTAATTCTTCCATCTTGGTTTTAGCTGTAAAACCATATCCATTTGGATCCCCATCCGGCCCCCAGGCTTCATTGGCAGCTTCCGCATAATTCAAAAGAACTTCAGTCATACGGACAAACGTATAGGTATGCCCTGCATTAACGGAACTTCCAGGAGTAAGTATAACACCTTCAGCCATTAGTTTTTTCAGGTAGTATCCCGTGCGGGTTGATGTTTCAAGGGAATTAGTACCATCGTGGGAAGCACCAACATATGTACGAATTGGT
>MGML01000153.1:0-1381 GCA_001796415.1 Chloroflexi bacterium RBG_13_46_14 | reverse complement strand
TCAACAAGATCCTGGGATGGATTAGTCCTTCCATTACCAAATAAAGAAGGTGTGAAATTATCCTCTTCCCAGTTATTTTTTAGCATTTCTGCCCTATTCCAGATAATTTCTTTGCTCTTTTTTTCTTTATAAAAAGTTATGCCTTTATTATATAATTCACCTAAGTCAGATAAAAGATCTCCGGCAATAGTGGCAGCCTCTTCCCATGTCACGGCATTTGCATCAGAAAAGGCAGGGCTGGCGGCCAGCAAAGCAACTCTCGATTTTATTGCCCTGGCAGTATTGCCATTGATACGATTTTCAAAGCGGGCTCCACTGGTGGCATTAGTAATCGGGTCAGCAGCATCTTTCCATTCTACAGGTAAATTAGCAATCGCAGTATCCAGGTCGGCAAAAATACTGGCTACGCATTCGGCAAAAGTATTCCTTGGTAGCTCCCAGTTATCAGATGGGTCAAGAGTTTCATTGATTATTGGATAGCCCATCAGACGGCCATCAGTAACTTTTCCTGAATGATTTTGAAGAAGTCTGTATTGATACCAGGCCCTGAGACCATATGCTTCGCCTTTTAAGCGTTTTATGTGAAGTGTATTCCTCAACGCATTTACACTATCATTAAGGTTCGGATCTCTTGACCACTGAACCGATTCATAAACATCCAGGAATCTATTTATGTAGGATATCTGAAGATAAGCATCCGACCATTCTGATATCGGATTAAAAGAAGATAGCCATTCTCCTGTCGCCATTCGTCTAAAGACAGAAATTTTATCATTTGTAATAGCGTCATCACTGGCGACGTCAGTCGCAAAATTATAATCATTTGGTAATGCAGCATATGCTGTCATTAAAAGACCTTCAGCAAAAGAAGGATTAAATAGCAACTCTTCACCAGTCAGGGTTCCTTCTGGTTCGGGTTCGAGGAATTTTTCACAGGATAACAAATTTACACCTAAAATCAGCAGGAACAGATTGATATATTTTCTCATTTTACTCATTTTTTGTCAGTTAAAATAATAAGGTTAGCCCAAGGGATACGGCCCTCGTCTGTGGGGCTAAGCCAACATTCAAATCAGTCTTATCCTTTATCTTTGAGACCTTAAACAAGTTATTACCTCTCAGAAAAAAGCGGGCTTCTTCTAATCCGGCAATGTCAATGGACTGCAAAGTATAGGTAAGTTGAACCGTCTGGAGCCTGAACCAGTTGTTCTCATTTAACCAGAATGTGGAGTTTATAAAATTGTTTGTACTTGATTTGGAAGATAAGCGTGGATATGAAGCTGTCGCCGCCGTTGCTGGTGTCCAGCGATCCCGTATAACTTCTGAGTACTTCCTGTCACCGTACACCCAGTAGTAAGCATCGTCAAAAATTAGGTCCTGC
>MGML01000152.1 GCA_001796415.1 Chloroflexi bacterium RBG_13_46_14 | reverse complement strand
CAAAAAAGGATCCGACACTGCTGACACACACGGCTGCCGCTGCCCATATACCGATAAAGGTATTCGAGAATCCAAGCCGCTCTGATATTAATACCTGGTCGTATTCTTCCAGGAGGCCGAGTGTTGCGAAGACTATACCTGAGTATAGCATTATTTTCAGGAGTGCCCTGCTTGAGAAAGTCTGTTTCAGTCCGCCCCGGATATATGAAAAATAGCTTCTGCCGGTTTCTATTTTCGTAGATTTCACATCCGGCAGCAGAAGCGAAATGATTGTTACTACCAACGGTGATGATGCCGAGATAACCAGGACGAGGGTATATGATATCTCACTCAAATAGCCGCCGGCAGCGACAGCAATAGCGGTCCCTATAACCCTGAGAGTAATGCACCTTCCCCAAATTTTCTCGAATTCATCTTCTTTTTCATGTTTTTTCAGAAAATCATAGGTATATGCCTGCAATGTGCCGGATTCGAATGTACCGCCAAGGGTACGAAAGAGAAAGCCGACGGCAAACGGCCAGAAGGAGTAACTGAATATCCAGGTCAGGTAACAGAGTGCATAACACAGACCGGACAGAACGAGTGTATATTTCCTGCTCCACCGGTCGGCAAGAGCGCCGGTTGGTACCTCAAGCAGGACTGTGAGTCCACTCCAGATTGCCAGGAGAACAGCTATTTCCTGTATAGAAATGTTCCTGGACAGCAGAAACAGCTTGTCTACGGCGTAGATAAGAATCAGGTCGCCGAAAAAGTGGTACATGAACAGCAAGCGGATTACAGTCCTGTAACTCACCGGTTCACCACCTCCATGAAGGCCTGGTGATGAACGGAGATGGCACACAATACAAATGAGCCAGCAGGAAGATACTGCGTTTTATAGAGCGAAGAACGGATATATCTGATATATCTTAGGTTGACGCGTCATATCCCGTTCATACAGGAGACTCTATCATTCCGTTTATATTTTAGTCAAGACAAAAAGTATAGTAATCGATGATCTCCCGCTCAAAATAAACCCCCTCTCCAGCCAGAACCGCTGCTATTTATTAGAAATTCTAAATCCTAATTCCTAATCTCTAAACAATATCAAATCCCAAATTATTAAAACATTTGTATTTTGGTATTCGAATTTGTTTAGGATTTAGTACTTCGATATTAGGATTATGTGTACAGGTTCGTGCTATAATCTCATTTTTATGTTATACTCAAGAATCGGGAAACAGTTTTAATTGAAAATATTGTTACAGGAGTAGTGTAATTTGGATAAAGTCAAGAAAACAGAAATCATTGAGAAATTCGCCCATCAGAAGGGCGATACAGGCTCTACTGAAGTACAGGTAGCCATACTTACGGAAAGAATCAACCAGCTTACCGGGCACATGGCCATCCACAGGCACGATTACCATACCCAGCTCGGGCTGATTAAACTTGTAGGCAAGAGAAGAAGGCTGCTTGCCTACCTGATGAACGAAGACGTTCAGCGGTACCGCACCTTAATAAAGCAGCTTGGACTGCGAAAATAAACGGATGAGTAAAATCATAAAATTAGGAGTATATTTTGTTAACACCCCAGGCATATGAATGTGAAGTCGGCGGCAGGTGGCTTATCATTGAAACAGGAAGAATAGCCGGACAGGCGGAAGCCGCCGTTACGGTCCGGTATGGAGATACGGTAGTACTCGTAACCCTCTGTATCAGCGAGGAACCCAGGGAGGGAGTGGATTTTCTCCCATTAACTGTCGATTACGAAGAGAGATTGTACGCCGCCGGTAAAATACCCGGCGGTTTTATTCGCAGAGAAGGACGTCCGACCCAGGAAGCAACGCTGGCCTGCCGTATGACGGACCGGCCGCTTCGGCCTTTACTGCCCAAGGACTGGCGCAGGGATATACAGCTGGTTATCACCGTGCTGTCGGCAGACCTTGAAAACGACGCCGATCTTCTGTCTATAATAGGCAGTTCGACGGTCCTGATGATGTCCAGGATTCCTTTCGATGGACCGGTCAGCAGCGTTTGTGTGGGTTACCTGAACGGCGAACTAATACTGAACCCGACGCTTTCGCAGCTTGAGGAAAGTGATCTTGACCTGGTCGTAGCCAGCACGAAAGATTGTGTCGTGATGGTTGAAGCAGGAGCTAACGAGGTTGCCGAAGATATTGTGGTTAAAGCCATAATGATGGGTCACGAAGCAAATCAGGATATTATCAGGCTCCAGGAACAGTTGCAGCAGGCTTTCGGGAAACCGAAGATTGAAGTTACACAGCAGGAAATATCTCCTGATGTTTATGAAGCTGTCTCAACCAGAATCGGAGAAAAACTCGCTGAGGCCCTTAGTAACGCCGACAAAACGCAGCGTGATAATGAAATTTCTGAAATTTCCAGAGACCTGGTAGAAAACCTTGAAGATATCCAGGAAGGTGAAATTTACACCGTCCTCGACAAGAATATTAAGAATGAGATAAGGAAGAGTATCCTTGAAAAAGGACGGAGGATAAGCGGAAGAGGTTTAACCGAGGTAAGGGAACTGGACTGCCAGGTCGGACTGCTGCCGCGTACCCACGGTTCAGGTCTGTTTACCCGTGGCCAGACCCAGGTAATGACGATAACTACTCTGGGATCGACCAGGAAAGAGCAGCAGCTTGACGGGCTTGGTATCGAAGATACCAAACGGTTTATTCACCATTACAATTTCCCGCCGTTCTCGACCGGCGAGGCAAGGCGTATCGGCACACCGAGTCGTCGTGAAATCGGGCACGGCGCCCTGGCCGAACGTTCTCTCCAGGCGGTATTACCTAAGGACGAGGATTTTCCGTATACCATCAGGCTTGTCTCAGAGGTATTAAGCTCGAGTGGGAGTACCTCGATGGCAAGTGTCTGCGCTTCAAGCCTTTCGCTTATGGACGCGGGCATACCGATAAAAAGAGCGGTAGCCGGCATCGCGATGGGACTGATCACGGATGAAAACGGGAAATATGCCATACTGACCGATATAGAAGGTACTGAAGATAACTACGGCGATATGGATTTCAAGGTTGCCGGGACTTCGGAAGGAATAACCGGTCTCCAGATGGATACAAAAATAAAAGGATTGTCCGCTGAGATAGTTGAAAAAACTCTCCAGCAGGCAAAGGAAGCACGGCTTCATATACTCGGAGTGATGAACGAAACCATCAGCGAAAGCCGTACCGAAATGAGTCTATACGCACCGAGAGTATATAAACTGACGATACCTACCGAAAAAATCGGCAGCGTCATCGGCCCCGGTGGTAAGACAATCAGGTCAATTATTGAAGAGACGAAGACTACTATCGATATCGATGATACCGGAACGGTGTTAATAGGCTCGAATGATGAAGCATCGGCGCGTAAAGCTATCGCGATTATCGAGAATATGACCAGGGAAGTTGAAGTCGGAACAGTCTACACCGGAAAAGTGACACGCATATTGAATTTCGGCGCGATGGTAGAAATCCTCCCCGGCAAGGAAGGTCTGGTTCATATCAGCGAACTCGCCGATTACCGGGTGAACAGTGTAGAGGACATCGTTAAAGTCGATGACGAAATAATGGTCAAGGTTATAGAGATAGATAACCTCGGCAGGGTCAACCTGTCGAGGAGAGCCGTACTTGAAGAATCTACCGGTCAATCGGGGAGCAAGGATGGTGGGTCAAATTCGGTAGACTATCCGTTCAGATCGCAACGTACTTCACGTCCTCCCCAGCGCTCCCAGGATTTCCGGAATAAGCGTCGATAGGAAAATCAAGGAGCGAAGCCATGAAACCGATAAGGGTTATTGTCCAGGGTGCACTTGGAAAAGTAGGCCGTGAGATCGTTACCGCTATTTGTCGTGATTCCGAGACACAACTTGTTGGTGCGGTTGATATCGAGGCAAAGAAGACGAGTCTCTCATTACCTGATGAAATGGGCGAAGTACCTCTCTCCACCGATATCAATGAAATCCTTGAGAAGTGTCCCGCTGATGTATTGGTAGACTTCACTGTAGCGAACGCTACGATGCCTGCAGCCCGTTTAGCCTTGAAGAAGGGTGTTAACATGGTCATCGGGACGACAGGCCTTTCAGCGAACGAACTGACCGAACTTGAGAAACTTGCTGTCGATAACGGTGCCGGAGTAGTGATAGCGCCTAATTTTGCTCTTGGAGCAGTGCTGATGATGCATCTCGCCAGGATTGCCGCGAAATACATGGAATTCGCCGAGATAATCGAGCTTCATCATAACCAGAAGGCGGATGCACCATCCGGAACAGCCCTTCTAACAGCAAAAGGAATGGCTGAGGAAAGAGGTAAACCGTTTCCTGACCCTTATGACAGTGATAAAAACTTCAAAAGCAGGGGACAGGTAGTAGAAGGAATTCCCATCCACGCAGTGAGATTGCCCGGTCTGATGGCTCACCAGGAGGTTATCCTTGGCACAGCCGGACAGACATTGAGTATCAGACACGATACGATAAACCGCGAATGTTATACACCGGGCGTTTTATACGCCGTGAAAGAAGTAGTTAAGAAGAAAGGCTATACATACGGACTTGATAAACTACTGGATTTATAGGAAGGATCGATGAAAGAGTACAGATTCGGGATAGTTGGAGCTACCGGACTGGTAGGAAGTGAATTTATTAAAGTCCTCGAGCAGCGTAATTTACCTATTAAGTCGGTAAAAATGCTTGCTTCCTATCGATCAGCAGGCAAGAAACTCTTTTTCAATCACCAGGAATTCACGGTTGAAGAAACGACTCCGGAATCATTCGATGATATAGACATAGCGCTTTTCTCGGCGGGAGGAGACACGAGTAAACATTTCTCACCGATTGCCGCCAAAGCAGGAGCTGTGGTAATCGATAACAGCTCTGCCTGGAGAATGGAACTGGATGTACCGCTGGTGGTACCTGAAATCAATCCGGAAGATATCAGGAAACACAAAGGGATAATCGCCAATCCGAACTGTTCTACCATACAGATGGTGGTTGCCCTTTATCCCCTGCATAAGGTTAATCCAATTAAACGGATCATAGTCGATACCTATCAGGCAGTCTCCGGTACCGGTATCCGGGCGGTAGAAGAATTAAAAACCCAGGTTGCTCAGGTACTCGAAGGGAAGGATATTATACCCCACGTTTATCCTCACCAGATCGCTTTTAATGCCCTTCCGGAAATCGGTGTATTCATGGATAACGGATATACCAAGGAAGAATGGAAAATGGTCGAAGAGACCAGGAAGATAATGCATGCTCCTGAGATAGCGATATCGGCGACCTGCGTGCGGGTCCCGGTGCTGACAGGTCACAGTGAAGCGGTACACGTTGAATTCACCAATGTTATGCTTCCCGAGGACGCAAGGCAGATTCTATCACGGGCACCCGGAGTAAAGGTGCTCGATGACCCGGTTATCAGCCTTTATCCCCAGGCCTGGCCATGTGCCGGAACGGACGAGACGTTCGTGGGACGCATTCGTCAGGATGCCTCGAATACTAGAGGTCTGGCAATGTGGATCGTTGCGGATAATCTTCGGAAAGGTGCTGCTCTGAACGCGGTACAGATAGCCGAAGAGATGATAAAAAGAGATTGGGTTCGCCCAAGAGGACGGTAAAATGAAAATACCGGGACGAATGCTGACAGCAATGGTAACACCCTTTGACGATAAAGGGAAAGTTGATTATGATCAGGCGAAAAAGCTCGCCCTGGCGTTAATGGACTCCGGGAGCGAGGGGCTGGTAGTAGTCGGGACGACCGGTGAATCACCAACTCTTGTCCGTGAAGAAGAATACGAACTATTCAGGGTTGTCAAGCAAGCAGTCGGTGACCGCGGTGCCGTCGTGGCTGGAACCGGCAGCAACAGTACCGCTGAAGCCGTTGCTGCCACGAAAGGCGCCGAGAAGATAGGAGTAGATGCCTGCCTGCTGGTGGTACCGTATTATAACAACCCCACCCAGGAAGGACTGTACCGCCATTTCAAGACTATTGCTGACAGCACCAGCCTGCCCTGTATTCTCTATAATGTACCTTCACGAACGGTACGGAGTCTTACCGTCGATACGATTGTCAGGCTGAGTGAGATCGATAATATTATCGGTGTAAAGGAAGCCAGTGGTGATATGCAACAGGTCTCACATACCATAAGCCGGACCAGGGATGATTTTTATGTCTGGAGCGGTAATGATTCCGATACACTGAACGTCCTTGCCCTGGGCGGATACGGCGTAATCAGCGTTGCTTCACACCTGGTCGGAAAACAGATAAGCGAAATGATATATGCATTCCTTGACGGAGAAACAGGCAAAGCAGCCGAGATACACCGGCATCTGCTGCCGCTGGTCAACGTACTCTTTATCATCGCCAATCCGATACCGGTGAAATACGCGATAAACCAGGTTGGTTTCAGAGTTGGAGGTACGCGCCTTCCCCTGTGCGAGCCGGATGAGAAGACGGCGGCACAGATAATGGACGTGGTGAAAAAATACAAGATAGACTTGCCGGTCTAGGAAATATTCGGACTATATTCGCAGACTACTCCCACAGCCTATGTAAAATTCATCGGTGTAAGGGCGTCACATCGAAAAAGAGGGGTTGGACGCGCCCTGTACGAGTATTTACCGCAACCGCGAAAGATAAGGGCTGCAGCGAACTTAAGGCGATTACATCGCCGAATAATACAATATCAAT
>MGML01000151.1:5489-5620 GCA_001796415.1 Chloroflexi bacterium RBG_13_46_14 | reverse complement strand
TCATTTTCCTTCGCTCTTGAAAAAGACAACGCTGAGCGGCGGTAAGATTAGAGATAAGGAATGGTATTGCCCATGCGCCGGAACCGGGGCTGCTTCAACGCCTCCGGAATTTCCCCAATTGCCTCCCCAGT
>MGML01000151.1:4713-5476 GCA_001796415.1 Chloroflexi bacterium RBG_13_46_14 | reverse complement strand
GCTGTTTAAAACCTCTTTCCAGAATCCGCCTCTTGGGACCCCTACCCTGTAGTTCTGTCTGGGAACCGGGGTGAGGTTACAGACTACGAGGATAATATCGTCTGTACTTTTACCTCTTCGCGTATAACTTATGACGCTCCCTTCCCAATCAGAGCTGTCTATCCAGGCAAAGCCTTGATTGTTAAAATCCAGTTCGTACAGGGCCGGCTCAGCCCTATAAAAGTGGTTCAGGTCTTTGACCCACCTTTGTACCCCGTGATGGGAGGGATATTCGAGAACATGCCATTCCAGACTCTCCTCGTGATTCCACTCTTTCCACTGACCAAATTCGTCTCCCATAAACAATAGCTTCTTTCCGGGGTGGCCGTACATGTATCCGAATAATAGTCTGAGGTTTGCATACCTCTGCCACTCATCCCCGGGCATCTTTCCGGACAGCGCGCCTTTTCCATGAACCACCTCGTCGTGGGAAAGAGGAAGGACGAAGTTCTCGGAAAAGGCATACCAGATGCTAAAGGTAAGCTGGTTGTGATGATACTTTCTAAAGACAGGATCGTTAGAAAAATAATCCAGCGTATCGTGCATCCAGCCCATGTTCCACTTCATGCCGAATCCGAGGCCCCCCACGTATGGCGGCCGTGAGACCATGGGCCAGGCGGTTGACTCTTCCGCCATGGTCTTAACATCGGGATAATTTTCGTAAACCGCCTCGTTAAACCTTCTTATAAAGCTTATGGCTTCTATATTCTCGTTTCCTCCGTAC
>MGML01000151.1:4358-4470 GCA_001796415.1 Chloroflexi bacterium RBG_13_46_14 | reverse complement strand
TCTCCTTCATATAATCCGCCAGGTAATGGGCCATCTCCCGGTAGGTAAGGAATCGGTTACCCTCTTCGGGGACCCGCCGCCAGGATCCGAGGTGTAATTCATAGATAGAAAA
>MGML01000151.1:4227-4321 GCA_001796415.1 Chloroflexi bacterium RBG_13_46_14 | reverse complement strand
CCCATCCGTTGAACTCGCCGACCACAGATACCCTGTTGGCATTGGGCGCCCAGACGGCAAAATAAGTACCCCGGGTGTCACCCACAGACATTAC
>MGML01000151.1:2971-4096 GCA_001796415.1 Chloroflexi bacterium RBG_13_46_14 | reverse complement strand
TACTCTTATACCTAAATTGGCGATTTAAAAACCACAGAGTGCACAGAGAAAGATTTTAATAGTTTAAAATATAATAATTTCAAGTACTTTTCTGTGTTCTCGTGTATTGAATTTGCAAAACAATAATATATCGTCTTCACTCAATGAGTACACAGAGAAAGAGGGTCTTTTCTTTTATTTATCATGTTCTTCTCTGTGTTCTCTGTGGTGAATCGCCTTTTTTTAGGTTATACACCACTTTTTAAGATACACTGTACGCCCCTGACGGGAATAATAATCCAATCAGGACGATTATTCAGTTCATAACCAAGTTCATACATCGCTTTGTCCAAAAGGAAGGCCTGAAGGAGGGTTTCGAGCTCTCCTTTTTCATGCGGGATGAAAGGAGCTTCTCCACAGGTCTCCAGATAGGAATGGAGGAATATACCGCTCACATAGTGATACCACAGGTCAGCCCAGGGCTCCAGCAGGGGCTTATCTTTGGCTCGCAGCGATGCATCCAGAAAAAGGGCATTATAGGCCGCATAATGAAAGGAGCGAATCATGCCCGCCACATCCCGAAGAGGCGAACGCTTCAATCTCCTTTCACTGAGTGTCCGTGCCGGTTCACCCTCGAAGTCTATAATCACGAAATCCTTTCCGGTAAAAAGAACCTGGCCCAGGTGATAATCTCCGTGAATACGAATCTTCATCGCTGAGATCTTTTCCGGCAAAATTTTCTGGAAGCGGGCCATAATCTCGTGCTCAGAAGCCAGAATTGCAGATGCGTCCTTTTGCACACCTTCGCGCAGTCTTTTGAGGTTTTGCCCCAGAGATTGTAGCACCCGCCGCGCTAAGCTCCGCATAGACTGATATACCGATCTTTGATAAAGCGTTGAGAAGGGTTCAGGGGCAAAATCTGCATCCCCGGATACGGATGATAAGGCGAGATGCAATTCTGCGGTTCGCTTTCCCAGGAGGCGAGCCGTTTCGAAATAAACACCGCCTATTAATTCCTGCACCAGCGGTGGGATAGCGGAAAATTCGATGCCTAGCAGAGAGGTAGGTATTTCCGGCACATGCCGAATCTCTCGTCTCCTGGACAGAATGCGCTCAAAATATTCGCGCACTGCGTCCAGTGTGTAC
>MGML01000151.1:2875-2961 GCA_001796415.1 Chloroflexi bacterium RBG_13_46_14 | reverse complement strand
CGCCTTGATTGGGGACAAAACCCTGCAAGAGGCTGATTAATATCGGCTCCGAGCCCTGACGCCGGTACTCAATGGCGCCGGCAAAA
>MGML01000151.1:2728-2865 GCA_001796415.1 Chloroflexi bacterium RBG_13_46_14 | reverse complement strand
GCGACAAGCTCACCCCTCTTGCCTTTTATCCGTTTTCTTTGCGCAATCATAGCCAGAAGACTTTCACGGACCTTCTCGTCATAAATGCCGTCGCAGAGAATCCCCTCTTCATCCCCGATATGCAAGCATGCGATTAC
>MGML01000151.1:202-2705 GCA_001796415.1 Chloroflexi bacterium RBG_13_46_14 | reverse complement strand
TCTGCTTGGCCTTAGCCCCCTGGATGTATGAGACAGCAAGTGAATATATCTCCATCGTACCCTCTGTATAACCCACCTCCAACAAGACTAATTGAGTCACATCGGCATTTTTAGAAATCGGTATACTTTCCAGGATGTTAATCTGCCGGATCGTCCGTGCCTTTCCGGCAAACCAACGACAACCTTTCAGGTAACCCGGAAGGATTTTTTTCTCCAGTATTTCCCGGGCATCATCCTCCAGAACCGTCTCCCAGTTCCCTTCCACACGCAGCCCCGGAATGGTTATTTTTTCACAGACGCTGACAGGCTCTCGTCTCTCTTTTAGTAAAAGCCAATAGTGATCGTAGGGCCCGAATGTGAGTACATAAGGTGATTTTTTTATGATCGGGAATTTATTTTGACTGAAGACCTCTTCCGGCACAAATCCGGCATATTGTGAAAGGTCGAGCCCGACCACTTGAGAAAACCTGGACAGGTTTATAACCACGAGTATATTTTCATCCTCATACCGGCGGATAAAAGCCAGCACCTTCGGGTTATTGGGCGAAAGGAATTCTATGGTTCCCCGGCCAAAGGCCTTAAAGCGTTTCCGCATACCTATGACGCGTTTCATCCACCAGAGGAGTGAAGATAAGTTCCGCTCGTGGTTCTCCACGTTTACTGACTCGTAGTGATACTCAGGATCGATAATCACCGGCAGATACAGCTTCTGAGGATTTACTTTAGAAAAGCCCGCATTCCTGTCCGGGCTCCACTGCATCGGTGTTCTAACGCCGTTCCGGTCACCGAGATAATAGTTGTCCCCCATACCAATCTCGTCGCCATAATAAATAATGGGTGTGCCCGGGAGAGAAAAGAGGAGGATATTCATGAGTTCTATCTTCCTTCGATTATTACCGACCAGCGGCGCCAGACGCCGGCGGATGCCCAGATTGATTCTGGCGCGCGGGTCTCTGGTATAGACCCGGTACATATAGTCACGCTCTTCGTCTGTAACCATCTCCAGGGTTAATTCATCGTGATTACGAAGGAATAGCGCCCACTGAGCGGATTCAGGTACAGCGGGAGTTTGTTCAAGGATGTCTATAATCGGATAATGATCCTCCATCCAAAGCGACATAAACATCCTGGGCATAAGGGGGAAATGAAAGGCCATGTGGCATTCATCACCGTCACCAAAATAGGCTGTGGCATCTTCCGGCCACTGGTTGGCCTCTGCCAGAAGCATTCGGTTTTTAAACTTACCATCTATATAAGCCCTTAATTTCTTTAAGAACGCGTACGTCTCGGGCAGGTTTTCGCAGTTGGTTCCCTCCCGTTCATATAAATAGGGAATAGCGTCCAATCGCAGACCGTCTACCCCCATGTCAAACCAGAAATCAATCACCCGGAACAGCGCCTTTTGTACCTGGGGATTGTCAAAATTCAGATCCGGTTGATGGGAATAAAAGCGGTGCCAGTAATAAGCCTTGGCCACCGGGTCCCAGGCCCAGTTTGAGGGTTCAAAGTCTTTAAATATGATCCGGGCGTCCTTGTATTTTTCCGGGGTATCACTCCAGACGTAAAAGTTTCGCCATGTCGAACCCGGCTTTGCCTGTCTGGCTCGTTGAAACCACTGATGCTGATCAGAGGTGTGGTTTAAAACAAGCTCCGTAATAACCCGCATGCCGCGTCGGTGGGCCTGCCTCAGAAGCTCCCGAAAATCTCGCAGGCTGCCATAATCTTGATGAATATTGAGATAATCCCCCGTGTCATAACCATCATCCCTTAAGGGAGACGGATAAAAAGGCAAGATCCATAGAGCTGTTACCCCCAGATGTTCAAGGTAATCGAGTTTCTCTATAAGCCCTCGAAAGTCACCTATGCCATCTCCGTTGCTGTCGTAAAACGTCTTTACGTGGAGTTCATAGATGATGGCATCCTTGTACCATAAAGGATCGTCATCGAGATATACCTCTTTCTTAGGCATTAACCTGTCTCCTCACATAAAATAGTCGAAGTCCGTCTCTCTTTTCAGTCTCTTCCTTACCCTCAAAATATTTGCCGGAAGAACCTGAGGATTAAGCTCTACATAATTTCGTTCTCCCTGCCAGATATATTTATCGTCACTCAAAAGGTCGTGCACCAGGTATGGTTGATCAGGATCTATGCCTAACTCATGAATAGGAACTTTCAGCCATCCGGACTGGGTATGATACGGATCAAGATTTACCACCACAAGTATAATGTTGGAGAAGTCCTCGGTCGCCTTGGCGTAAAAGAGGAGATAATCATTATCCACTTCGTAAAACTTCAGGATCCACGGGATCTGAAGGGCAGGATTTTCCCTCCTTATCCTGTTCACTCTCGCGATGAAGTCTCTGAGGTTCCCAGGCGCCTCCCAATCCCAGTGTTTCAGTTCATATTTTTCTGAATGGAGATATTCCTCCTTTCCAGGTACCGCGTCGTTAACACACAGTTCAAAAGCCGGCCCATAGATGCCGTAACTGGATGAAAGGGTTGC
>MGML01000151.1:0-133 GCA_001796415.1 Chloroflexi bacterium RBG_13_46_14 | reverse complement strand
CGTATTAGGCCAGAAGTTGGGCCGGAAGTATTCTCTCACCTCTGTTTTCATAAGCTCCGTAAGGTATTCCATGAATTCTCTTTTTGTATTCCGCCAGGTAAAGTAGGTATATGATTGGGTAAATCCCAGCTTG
>MGML01000150.1 GCA_001796415.1 Chloroflexi bacterium RBG_13_46_14 | reverse complement strand
TTCTCACAGCCTGCTTCCCCCTTTATCTGTTCTACCCGCAAAATCGGGGTTCCTGAGGTGATCCCCATTATTAGGAAAAGATAGGAGATATATATTAAGAGTGGGACCACTATTCTCACGGTTTGGGGTAGTATAAGGAATTATACCACCCGCCCATTAGCTACTTCTACCTTCAATAAGCTAGAGGTGACCCAAACTTGGTATTATTAAAAGCCATACCCGCACATTGGTTCCTAAAGATTCACTTTATGAGTTATCGTGACCTTTGGATAGTTTTCCTAGGGAATCCGAATCCTTTCAGCAGTGATTAACTTAATTCTAACCATACTCTGATATTTAATTCAACGGCTGTTCTTATACCTTATCTCTCATATTGAGTAACCAGTCCACCCGGTAGTATAATTCTCCTGGAAGTTGCTGAATTATGGAACGATACAAACACACTCAAGTGGCATATTTGATCATCATAATAATGGCAGCTACGATGGTTCTTATCGGCATCGTCCTGGCTAATGCTGGGATGAACTGGATTGCCATTGGGGTGCTGGTAGTTATTGCGGCTGCTTTAGTATTGTTCTCCAGCCTGACAGTAATAATCAACGAAGATGATTTAGAGTTGCGATTCGGCCCCGGTCTTATCCATGAACGGTTTAAGTTACATGATATAGAATCGAGCCAAATTGTTAGGAACCGCTGGTATTATGGATGGGGAATACGTACTACTCCCCATGGGTGGCTCTACAATGTATCCGGCTTTCAAGCCGTGGAGATAAAGTTTAGAACCGGCAAGAAGTCTCGAATAGGGACGGACGATCCGCAGCGGCTTAAAGAGGCGATCGACCTCGCAATACAAGGAAAATAGATGAACAGACAGGTTCAAGGACAGAAAATCTCTTGTCATTTAGCGGGGATTATAAGAGATGTTAGAAGTCTTTTTCTTTATCCTAGGATTGGCTAATAGTATCTTCCTGATTTTGCTCTTTCTTATTCGAAAGAACAGAATAACCCTTCTTTATCAATTCGGTTGGATTTATTTTCTATTAGCAATTCCTGCAGTATATGGAATTTTCCTTGTGCACCAGGAAAATGAAACTGCGCGATACACTATTTTTCTAGGGATATTCCTTGCTTTTTTACTCATAGAATGGCTGTATGACTACGTTTTAAAAATCAATTTTCGTGAGAACTGGAAGAAAAACTGGAAATGGCTGGTACCCTACCTGGGTCTTTATTACGCTATGAACTATGGATTTGTAGTGATGCCGTGGAAAACCTCTTTGACATGGGGTCTCGTCATGTTCGTTCTTTTCATTATCCAAATTGTCGTCAACTTAAAAAGCCACCCCAAAATGAGTGGATGAGGTGTTACTTCGAGTAGGTGTTCATAGTAGGTCAAGTGGCGAATAGTATCTATCAAGATAAGATATTTTAGAGGAGACACGATTGCTAAAAGTTCTTTTCATACCTCCGAGCAGCGGGGAAATCTCCCAAATGGCTTTGATTAGAGAAGAATTAACAAAGCTAAATATAAACATTAGCTCTATTGCGCTGAATAAAACACTCACCCAACTTTTACGGCAAGCTAATTTCGAATATAAAAGGATAGAAGATTATCACACCCAAAATACCGTTAAAATTATCCAGCGTGAGCAGCCCGATCTTGTCTATACTAATCCCATTAGCATCTCACCATTTATGATTGCTTTTACTAATGCTGCTGCCTATCTCAGTATACCCTGCCTTCAAATTTATAACGGCAATATTGCATCACCTACCACTCACGGATTAATCTCTCTACCGGAGAAGGTAGCCGTATTTTTCAAGCGAGTAATAGGATTTTGCAGCAGTCTGAACAACTTTTTATCCTTTGTCTACTTGGTGAAAACGGTTGAGGCTACCAGCAATTACATAGATGCTCATAATAAACTACTCAGGGAATTACTGAAACTGAAAAATCCTTACGTTGAGTCACATCGGTATCGAGAGGGCACTAGTTTAATTGTACCCACTCAACCAACCAAAGAAATCATGATCGATCTCGGTTGGCCGGAAGAGAGCGTATTTGTTCTCGGGCAATCAAGGTTAGACCTTATATTCCGCCAGATACTTAACCGGGATTAACTTGATTAATTTTAAGAAAAAACCCGCGAATAAGAATAGTGGCAATCCCGATGATTATGAGATTTGAGGCAATGATAAAGAGGAAAAATGGATGTTCGCTTCTACGAGTATATCTGGCAGCCGCTTTCCTAGTAGGCCACTAGATGAGTGATTATTACTAATGGTTCAAGGCATGTTCACTTCAGCGGATTTATATTTCAGCAAACGGAAAAGCCCTCTAGATGGTTTGTAAACTTTGTCAGGAAGTCTTTGGACAAGTTTCCAGACGCATCCGTTGACCGTTTTCGGATGAAAGGTGTGATCTGATGCCTCAATTAGTGAGCGCAGTTTTGAAAAACGTAGCCCCTCTGGATGCTGTTCCAGCAACTCAAATGCTTTCGCGTTTATACGTTCTGTAACTTTGGAGGACTGCATACGATCATCCTTTCAAGTAAATATTATCGCTCCGAATCCCTTATTTCAAATTTAGTCCGAACGGTTCACGCTCATATTATCCGTCATTCACCCCATTAAGGTAAGTCTCCTAATAGGAGGTATTCTCTATATTTTGGTTTTAGCAACCCAACTCCCCTGGGGGATTACCCATAATATAGCATTTTCTTGATGTGTCTCAATTTGACTTGTTGAGCACACAAAAAAGGTCCGCTATATTTCATGCCTAACCGCTAGGCGTGGGAGCGTAACACAAAAAAGGAACGTTTTTACCAGTTACACAAACCATCGTTTTGTTATTTTTATAGTTATTCCAGAATTACACACTACACGACTCCACTTTCAGTCCGCAATAAAAATGTCTCTGGCTGAATGAAAACAATCATTGTCAGTTTCTCTTATAGCCGATATATAGTTGTACCCTGGATACTCGTATAAAATTGACAAACATGCGTCAGTCTAAATATACTCGCTTTTATACTTATGATTAGGAGGAAACAAATGGCGGAAATATATAAATGTCTCAACCCAGTCGGTATGCAGCCACCTGTGAAACAAACAGCTCTTGCGCCGAGACTCGACACTTTTGATGGTAAAACAATCCACCTCAGTATCTGTGGTGAAATGGATATCTGGGTACCGCTTGAGAAAAAACTGAAGGCAGATTATCCGAATATTAACTTTACGGTTAAGAAAGGATATACACCGAATCCGATCCCTTTATCGGAAGAGGAGAGAAAAACTACCGATGGTGTAATACTGGGAGTTTGCTGGTGACATGGTGCAGTAGAAAGGCAGTTGCCTTATCTGGCTGAACTTGAAAGGGGAGGGATTCCTACGGTACTTCTCGGCTATACGGAAGAGACTGGGAAAGTCAGGAATGATTCAGTATTACATGGTATTCCACAGTTGCGGTATGTTGAAGCTTCACGTAATTCTTTAGGCGGAGTTACTGAAGCTGAAAAAGTCTTACCTCTTTTGCTTGAAGGTCTGACCCTTCCTTTAACGGAAAAAGAGCAGGAGAGTAGTCTCTGGGCACCGTCTGAACCGAGGATACTTTTTGAGGGTACTCTCGAAGAAGCCGAGGAGTTTTATAGTCAGACTGAAGATATTCCGGGATTGGGTAATACTCCCTTCGCTGTTTACACTGATGGTCTACCGGTGGTTATCCCGACCGAAGAACGGGTGGAAAAGATGTTAAAGGGTACCAGCCATAAACCTGATGAAATTATAACGTACCAGCGTGACATGGAGATGAGAGGTCCGATGGGCTTCGGAGTACCCAGGAAGAAAGGCGACGTAGTAAGGTTTATGCCCATGGAGAGGGTGGGTACCGTGGAGCAGGTAGCTGTCAATGCTGTAATGGCCGGATGCAAGCCGGAATATTTTCCTTTGGTACTGGCCATAACCGAGTCAGCCACCTGGGGTGGTCGTGGTAATGGTGGGGCTTATATTGTCAGCGGTCCGGTTTATAAAGAAATCGGTATGAACGTGAGTTACAGCAGATTCGGACCAGGAAATCCCCCTAATAAAACAATAGGTCGAGTTGGAAGTTTGTTGTTACGTAACTTGGGTGGTTTCAAAGATAGTGTTACCGCTGTTTCCGTGACAACGAGCTATAACAGCCCCGTTACCAACGGTGGCTTCATCTTTGCCGAGTATGCAGAGGGACTTCCTGAAGGTTGGAAAGGCCTGAACGAGGAGATGGGTTTCGGGAAAGATGAGAGTATAATAATGACGTGCATGCCCGGTGCATGGGGAATCGGTCAGCAACATATGCCCGGCGTATATCGTTCATTACAGAGAACGGGTCACGGGGCTATAGCCAGATTCCTTGACGTCAAAGGTATCCCCGGACCACATAACTACCTTGAATACCTGACTAAAGGAATCTGGGCTACCAGAGAAGGTGGTTTCACTCTTATCCTGGTACCCCAGATGGCTCAAGACCTGTATGATTACGGGTTCAAGACCAAGGAATCGATATACGAATGGATATGGAAAAAGAGTTTCGAACCGCTCCAGGATTACCGTATGCGTGGGATCGGTGACTTGACTACAAACGGCTGGACAGGGATAGAAAAGACATCCGGTAAACCCTGGAAAGAGTTATCTGAGGACTATATGGTGCCAGTTGGTGGGGAAAATCCATTTGATAGTTACTGCATAATCGTCTGTGACGGCATGGAAACTGCAGCCGACAGGTTTACAGGCGGTCACGGTCAGGCCTATAGCGTGGATGCTTGGAGGTAGAATTGGGCTCTTATCATTGTCACCTTTTGTTAACATTTTTACTAACGAACTTTTTACCACGATGAACTAAAGGGGGTACCTATTGGGTACCCCCTTAAATCGTGTATTTTCAGGTATTCTTAATTACTTTATAAATCAATAGAAGTGTGAAAAAAACAAAAAACATACGTCCGTAGCCAGTATGGACATTTTGTAAGTATAGCAATACCATTTCACATTACTTTTCACAATCCATTTTCTAGAAATTAACCTTTTAAACGATCGGCAACTCCGTATTTCATATGCTTTGCCTTGACATCACTGTCAGCAAGGTTGGCGTAATGCCTGGTCATCTGAAGTGAACTGTGCCCCAGTTTCTTTTGAAGACTGAAAAGATCACCTCCGTTCCTCAGGTACATAACGGAACTTGTATGTCTTAACTTGTGAGGATAGCAATTTTTCAACCCGGCTTTGTTACCGTATTTGGTTATTATCTTTTCAATTCTGCCCGGTTCGAGGGGTTTCCCATTGAATGTCAGCCAGAATCGTTCGGTACCTATCGGGGTGGAGCGGTGTTTCATTTTGTATTTCAACAAAGCCCTGGCCACTTTGTAACCGAAGGGGAGATACCTTTCTTTTCCGCCTTTACCCATCACCCTGAGGTATCCGTTCTCCATGTCCACGTCGTCTTCTTCGAGGAGAGCGATTTCGGATAACCTGGCGGTTGAATCGATGAAGGTGAGGAGTAACGAATAGTCCCTGAAGCCGGTGTCTGTCTTTTTATCGGGCTGGGCTATGAGGGTTTCGATCTCTTTCTGGGAAAAGGTTGGTACGGCTATCTTGGGCACTTTGGGCATCTTCACCTTTTGCATCGGATTGCTTTTGATCATTTCTTCACGGTACAGGTAGCCGAAGAAAGCCCGGATCGCCCGTGCATAGGTTTCTATCGACTGGGCGCTGATCTTCTCTTTCACCGGTTTATTGAAAGGGTGGTTCAGGAATTTGGGCTTTTGCTGCAGGCAGATGATAAACTGCCGGAGGTCATTGCCGGTGAAGTCGTCGATATCCTGCCTGTCCGGACCTAGGAAATCACTGAAGTACGACATGCTGGTAGTAATCCAGCGTATCGTCTTGGGACTTTTGCCTTCCGCCTGCGCACAGATTCGATAGGCTGTCAGTGCCTCGGATAAAGTAGCCACGGTATTCTCCTTACACTGACAGCTTATAGCTTCTGGAAATGACGGGTTACTACTTGACACTACTTTTCGTGACTTGTGGGGATAAGGCAGTTGCTCCGGTTGAGCCTGTGGCGTCCCTGGAGGGATTCGAACCCACGACCTACTGCTTAGAAGGCAGCCGCTCTATCCAACTGAGCTACAGGGACGAGTA